>JAOZRQ010000062.1 GCA_029940115.1 Desulfobacterales bacterium | reverse complement strand
GTTGTTGACATCCGTCACCCCTCATGGTGCAGGCGTTCCTGTTGGCAGAGTCGGGCGGCATCTTTTCAGTCAGCCACGAGCTGCAGATGGGAGTGTCCGCCTTCGGGGGGCATTGACATGCGAATCATGCCCGTGCCTGCATTTGCGGGCCGGAGTTGCAATGGGAGTATACTTTATGGCCCCCCCGACAGTTGCCGACATTCAGTGCATGTGCCTCATGGCTCCACCATACCCGGCCGACTCGCACATCAAGGGCAGGTTGTTTGCGTCCGGCCTCAAGCCGAACCAACGCTCATGCAGTCGAGCGTCGGCTTTTGCAACCGCTTGGCGGACAATTCCGCCCTTGTCCCGTCCGGAATCCCCAGCCTGGATTTTCATCCATGCATGTGTCGTCGCCGGGCGTCATGGACGCTTCTAAAACTTTTCGATTTGCTGATTGTCAGTTCCTGATTCTCAAGTCATAAAGGATCGAGAGAATGGCAGTGGGCGGACTTTCATTATTTTTTCATTGTGAGCTCATGGCACTTCACAAGAATGATAAGTACCTTATAAATCTCATATCTCATCTTGGCAAGAATTTTTTGCCCTTTAGTTTGTAGTTCCGCCTTTAGGCGGTGCCAGACCGCCTAAAGGCGGAACTACAAACTGAAATGTGAACCCATGAATGAAGGATGCCCAAAATTTTAAAGAAGTCTCTTCAGAGCTGGTACGGCAATTCACCCTCTTATATATAAGGAAGGGGAGGAAGGGAATATGAATTTTTTTCAGAAAAATGAAGAAATATTTCATCCTTGGCACGGTTTTTGCCCTAAGTGACAAAAATTGTCACTTTTGACAAAAAATGTCACTTTTTTGACAAAAATTGTCACTTCCGTGTGATCGGTCAAAATGGCCAGAAGATGCCGAAAATTTTTATTTCCTTTAAATACGGCAGGTTAAGTGCTGGAAACCCAACTTCATGAAAAACTTGGCATACTATTTGCTGTATATAGTATGTGGGGGAAAGAATGGCGATCTGAAATTATTTTTTGTTTGAGATCGAAAAAAATTTAACCCGAGTCGAAAAAAATAAAAAAAAGCTTGACAAAGGATATTTGCTGACTTACATATGTTGTTTAATATTCTGTGGAAAAGAAACCCGGCTTTTCCTGCCGGAAAAGCCGGGTTTCTTCCCATAATTAAGGAGGTGATAAGAAAAGCGTTCAGAAGGAAGTATGATTTAACCAGAAGTGAAATGTTTTTTAACAAAAAAGGAGGTTTCAAAATGCTTCAAAGATTAAGAGGAAACGGCGAAGGTTTTACCCTGATTGAGCTGATGATCGTCATCGCCATCATCGGCATCTTGGCGGCTATCGCGATCCCGAACTTCATTGCGTACAGAAAAAGGGGTTACAACTCCCAGGCAAACGCGGATTGCAAGAATGCCTATACGTCCTGCCAGGCATATTTTACCGACCATCCCACGGATACTTGTGATAAAATCGCAGCCACGGTAGCCGGTTTCAAACAGTCAGCCGATACGGTTGTTGACATTTCTGGAGACGCAGATAGTTTGGGCATACTCTGCTCTCATGGGCAAGGGGATAAGAAATACAGCGTCGCCTCAGACGGGGACATTAAAACGTATTAATGATTTTTTTCATCACGCTCGGTTCAAACCTGTCCCCGATGCCTTTTGTCGGGGATTGACTAATCTGAACCATCACCGGGCTTGTCAATCCGGCGAAAGCAGGGAAAAGGAAAGTTTGTGTTCGTATAGCTTTCAAAAAGCGGAGAAGGGGGAGACCTCTCTCCGCTTTTTTTTTCAGATTCCTGCCGAATCATCCAAAAAATGGCGATGACAATATCACGGCATCTTGCAGACTTTATTTGTGTGTCAGGCATCACGCTTCTGGCAATCGGACTGGGAAGGCTTGCATTGCACAAGGCCGGGATGAAGTTTGCCGCTTCAGGCGAGCGCGTCATATTCTCCGCAGGCGCAGGATTCGGCATCCTGAGCTATTCAGTCTTTGTGCTGGGAGCATCTCAACTCCTCTACCCGGTCGCCATATACATCCTTCTGGGCGGATGTGCGGTTCTGGCCATTGCAGGGTGGGCCTTCCAAAAGGATTCGGCCATTCTGTCATTCCTGCGAAAGCAGGAATCCACCGCGCCTTTGTCAGATTCCCGCAACTATCTTCTGTCAAAGCAGGAATCCACCGCGCCTTTGTCAGATTCCCGCAACTATCTTCTGTCATTCCTGCGAAAGCAGGAATCCACCGCCCCTTTGTCGGATTCCCACTTTCGCTGGAATGACAGGCTTCTTGGGCTTCTTTTGCTGGCAGGTCTGCTGGCCGGTTTTCTGCTTGTCCTGACACCGGCCATCGGCAACGATTCCCTGACCTATCATCTGGCCGTTCCCCAGCTCTTTCTGAAACATCACGGCTTCTGTTTCATCTCAGGCAACATATTTTCCCAATATCCGCTCAACAGTGAGATGCTCTTTCTGCTGGGGCTTGTCCTGAGAGGCGATGTCTTGGCCAAGGGGATCCATTTTGTCATGGCCCTGTTCACCCTTTTGGGGATGTGGCAGTTTGTCAAGCGTCATCTCTCCAACACAGCGTTTCTCTTTCTTCCCCCCCTTCTCTTTTACACCATCCCGTCGGTCTTTGAGACCGCTCATATGGCATACAATGATTTGACCTTGGCATTTTACACGTTTTTGGCAATCTACGCGTTCACAAACTGGTCTGAAACCAGGGAAACCGCTTGGTTGATCCTCTGCGGCGTGTTCTGCGGGATCGCCATGGGTACCAAATATTCGGCCCTTCTCATGCCCTTTGTCGGCTGTCTGGGGATATTATGCGTGTGTCGCCATCACAATGAGATGGATCCCCGGGTGGTCCTGCGCCTCATCTGTGCATATGGCCTGTGCGCCGTTGTGGTGGGAAGCCCCTTTTACATCAAGAACTGGGTGCTGGCCGGCAATCCCCTTTATCCTTTTTTTCATGAGATATTCGGTGCCAAGGGATGGGATGCGAATCAGGCAAGATATTATGACCTGTTCCTCCAGAACTTGGGCATGGGCCGAAATCTGTGGGATTATCTGTTGCTTCCCTGGAATCTCAGTTTCCATGCAAAGATGAGCAGCCCCCAGTTCGACGGGATACTGGGCCCTGTATTCATTCTGACCCTGCCTTTTGCCGCCGGCATCCGAAAGTTCCCCGTCAGCATGAAAATAATGATGGTTTATTGCTTGTTCAGCTTCCTTTTTTGGATGTTCTCGGCACAACAGATCCGATACCTGATCCCCCTGTTTCCGTTCCTCTGTATAATGACTGGCCATATTCTCGACCTATATCGCAAACAGAAACTCATTTTCATGCTGCTGGCCATATGTGTCGGGGGTAGCCTGATATTCAACGGCTATCATATCATTCAGGATTTTCGGAAAATCAGACCGCTTCGAGTGGGGATTGGTCTTGAGGAGAGAGACGCATTCCTGAGCCGCATGATCCCCTCCTACGGCATGTTTCAATATGTCAACACCCATCTGCCCAAGGAGACAAAGGTCTTCTTCATCTATATGAGAAATCAGGGATATCTTTGTGATCGCCCCTATTATTCGGATTCCATGTTTGAATCCTATACCATTGAGAAAATTCTGGCCCAGTCGCCGACCATCAAGGAGGTTTGCTTTGACCTGAAAAAGAGGGGGATCACTCACATCCTTTATGATATCAATTACGTCACAGGAAAGTTCAGCACATTTTCAGATGAGGCCAAAGCGAAGTTTCTCGCGTTTCAGGAAGCGCATCTTGAATTGGTCAAGGTGGAAAAGGGAAGATACCATCTTTTTAAGGTTAAGGGAGCTCCCTTTACCCGTAACCCCTTTATACTAGGGCGTCTAAAAACGCCAGTTTTCAGGGCATCTTTCAGTTTGTAGTTCCGCCTTTAGGCGGTCTCGCACAGTGGCGAATTGATCCGATATCTTTACCCGGGCATTTTCAGTTTGTAGTTCCGCCTTCAGGCGGTCTCGCACCGCCTGAAGGCGGAACTGCAGACTGAAAAGTGTGAGCCACCTTTCAGGCAAAATGAAAGATGCCGTTTTCAGCCATGTTTTTTTGCCTGACTTCCGGACTCGGCAATGTCGCCCCAAACGCCTGTCCCGACAGGATTTGGGGAAAACAAGGGTGGGCCAAGAGGCGGCCAAGTGAAATTGGCTGGTTTAGACGGCCTACCTTTATACCCTCTTTGCTTTTTAGGGTTAAGCTCCCTTAACCCTTGACCCTTAACCCTAAACCCTGAAATGAAAATTGACAAACCCACATGGTCCAACATCCGTTGCGATCTTCTGATCAGCCTGTTTCTTGTCATCACCACCCTTGGGGTCTATGGCCAAGTCAGGAATCATGAATTTGTTGACTTTGATGATGACCTGTATGTCACAGAAAACCCTCATGTCCGGGCCGGGCTGACGCGGGAGAGCGTCATATGGGCATTCTCCGCCAGTCATTCAGCGAACTGGCACCCGCTGACGTGGCTCTCCCATATGTTGGATGTGGAGCTCTATGGGATGAACCCGGGCCAGCATCATATGACCAACCTGCTCTTTCATATGATAAACACCCTGTTGTTGTTCTTTCTCCTCTACCGGATGACCGGGCGAGGCAAGAGGCAAGAGGCAAGGGGGCCCCTCGCCCCTCGCCCCTCGTCGCCCCTCGCCTCTATTTGGCCAAGCGCGTTCACGGCGGCCCTGTTTGCGCTCCATCCGCTTCATGTGGAGTCCGTCGCGCAGGTGGCCGAGCGCAAAGATGTTCTGAGCACATTCTTCTTCTTCCTGACCCTGTGGAGCTATGACCGCTATGCCCGATCCCCCAACATCAGCCGCTATCTGCCGATCCCTCTCTTTCTCACCTTGGGACTCATGGCCAAGCCGATGTTGGTGACACTCCCGTTCGTACTCCTTCTTCTCGACTACTGGCCCCTCAATCGAAACTTGAAACTCGAAACTCGAAACTCGAAATCCACGCATCACGCATCACGCATCACGCATCACGCATCACGCATCACGCATCACGCATCACGTTTCACGCATCACGCCTCACGCCTCACGTCTCACGCCTCACGCCTCACGCCTCACGCATCACGTTTCACGCATCACGCCTCACGCCTCACGTTTCTATTTCTGGAAAAATTGCCCCTGCTTCTCCTTGTGGCTGTGTCAAGCGTGATCACCTTTGTTGTTCAGCAACGCGGCGGTGCGATGGGATCATTTGAGGCGTATCCGCTGAACATCAGGATCGCCAATGCGCTGGTCGCTTACGTCAGATACTTGGGGAAGATGATCTGCCCTTGGGATCTGACCTTCTTTTATCCCTATCAGCGATTGCCGATGTGGCAACCTGTCGTTTCGGGTTTGCTGCTCGCGGGCATATCTTTGTTGGTTGTCTGGCATATCCGCCGGCGTCCTTGGCTTGCCATCGGGTGGCTCTGGTATCTTGGAACCCTTGTGCCCGTTATCGGTCTGGTTCAAGTGGGGTCACAGGCCATGGCAGACCGGTATTCTTATATCCCGCTTATTGGCATATTTGTCATGATCGCTTGGGGCGTTCCCGACCTTTTGGCCCAATGGTCAAAGAAACCTGATTTCCCTTCTTGTACTCCGTGCCCGACACCGGGCATGGGCAGGGGCGGGAAATCGCTTTGCATCCATCTTTCTCGCCTTCGGCTCTGCCAAAATTTCATTTTGGCACTCCGGACAGCCCGATTGTCGTATCTGATTGTTGCAACGGTGTCAGCAATACTTCTTGCCATTCTTATGGGGATGACGTATATACAAGCAGGATATTGGCGGAACAGCATCGCGCTCTTTGAACATGCCATTGACGTCACAGAGAAGAACGTGGTCGCGCACACCAATCTCGGGCTTGTTCTCCAAAAACAGGGAAGAATGACCGAGGCGATCCATCATCTCTCGGACGCGGTGCGTATCAGACCGAATGACGCAAAGGCTCATAACAACTTGGCCATCGCTCTGATGGAACAGGGGAGAATCTTAGAAGCGATCAGCCATTATTCCCAAGCATTGGCGTCTGATCCGGGTCTGATAAAAGCCCGCATCAACTTGGGGCTTGTCTTGGAAAAACAGGGGAAACGGGATCAGGCGATGCATCATTTTTCAGAGGCGGCGCGCTTAAATCCTGATTCAACCACAGCCTTCAACGCGCTGGGCGCTGCGCTCCTGAAAGATGGGAATGCCGATGAGGCGATTATCCATCTTCGAGAAGCCCTGCGGATCAACCCCAAGAACTCGGAAGCGCATAGCAACCTGGGCGTGGCCCTGTTTCGCAAAGGAAATATCGAGGAGGCGCTCATCCATTTTCGGGTGGCCCTGCGAATAAACCCTGATTTCAGGGACACCGCTGAAAATATTAAAAAGGTGTTGAGCCAGAGGAAAAAATGAGACTTGGGACTTGAAACTTGAAACTTGACTGATTCTAATGGTTTTTGTGGTTTCCGATATGAACCGCAGATGAACGCATACGGCCTGTGCGCCGGCCAGAGTGCGGGTGCATCGGCGTTCATCAGCGTTCATCAAAATCCGTTAGAATCAGAACCGTTAGAACCAGAAACTTGGGACTTGGATAGAGGAACTGATCCAGAGATGCATCGGGAAACCATTTTCAATATACGAGCCGATTTACTGATCTGCCTGTTTCTTGTCATCACCACCCTTGGTGCTTACTGGCAGGTGAGGGACCATGAGTTTGTCGCGTTTGATGACGATCAGTATGTCACCAAAAATCCACACGTCCGGGCCGGACTGACCCTGAAGGGCGTGGCATGGGCTTTTACGACTGCGCACGCGGACAACTGGCATCCCCTGACATGGCTCTCCCATATGCTCGATGTGGAACTTTACGGGATGAATCCGGGTCAGCATCATATGACCAATCTGCTCTTTCACATCGCAAACACGTTGCTGTTGTTTTTCGTTCTCAAAAGGATGGCCGAAGGGGGCGAGAGGCGAGAGGCGAGAAGTGAGAGGGAAAAGACCCTTCATCCTTCATCCTTCGCCCCTCACCCCTCACCCCTCACCTGCGGCATCGCCGCCGCGTTGTTCGCGCTCCACCCGCTTCATGTGGAATCGGTGGCTTGGGTCTCGGAGCGGAAGGATCTGTTGAGCGCGTTTTTCTGGATGCTCACCTTATGGGCATACGTCCGGTATGTCGAACATCCGAAATGGCACACCTACCTGACAGTGATCCTCTGCTTCGCCCTCGGCCTGATGGCCAAGCCGATGCTTGTGACATTGCCCTTTGTGCTGATCCTTCTGGATTACTGGCCGCTTGATAGAAATTTGAAATCCGAAATCCGAAATCCGAAACAAATCCGAAATCCGAAATCCGAAATCCGAAACAAATTCAAAATTCAAAATCCGAAACTTGTCCCCGACATTTGTTGTCGGGAATCCGAAAGTTTCAAGTTTCAAGTCTCCATCATTGAAAAACTCCCCTTCTTCATTCTTGCGGCGTTGTCCAGCGTGACCACCTTTCTTGTGCAACAACAGGGGGGAGCGGTGAAGCCGTTGGAATGGTTCCCTCTGGATGTCAGAATTGCGAACGCGCTGGTCTCAACCATCCGCTATCTGCATAAAATGCTCTGGCCCGTTGACTTGGCCTATTTGTATCCGCATCCTGGAATGCCCCAATGGTGGGAGATTGCAGGATCGGCCGCGTTGCTTCTCATCATCTCTCTCTTGGCCGTCAGGACCAGAAGGACGCGTCCCTATTTCATCGTGGGATGGCTCTGGTACCTCGGTACGCTGGTACCGGTCATCGGGCTGGTTCAGGTCGGATTGCAGTCCATGGCGGACCGATACACCTATATCCCGCTCATCGGCATATTTGTCATGATCGCGTGGGCTGTACCCGAATTTCCGCGAATCAGGGATAGGCGACATGAAAAAGTCTTTGTTGCAATCATCGCCGCGGCAATTCTTTTGATTCTGATAAGAACGACATACATCCAAGCAGGATACTGGGCAAACAGCGTCACCCTCTTTGAACATGCCCTCGAGGTGACCACCGGCAACTATACCACGCATCTGGATCTCGGCGTTGTCCTGCAAAATCAGGGCAAAATCAACCAAGCCATCACCCACTACAAAGAGGCGTTGCGGATAAAGCCCAAGTTTGTGGAGGCGCACAACAATCTGGGGACCGCTCTGGAAGAACAGGGGAAGATCGAGGCGGCCATCCGGCAGTACGCAGAAGCTCTGCGGATCAGTCCGGGTCTGGCAAAGACGCATAACAACATGGGAATTGCCTTGGAAAAAATGGGAAGAACCGATGAGGCGAGCAGACATTATGCCCAAGCCTTGGAAATTGATCCTGACAATGTTCATGTGCGCTTCAACCTCGGCACGGCCCTGTTTGTAATAGGGAAGATTAATGAAGCGACGGTTCATTTCCGAGAAGTGTTGCGGAGATCGCCGAATCATATCGCCGCGCTCAACAACCTCGGAGCGGCCCTGTTTCAGAAAGGAAAGGCGGATGAGGCCATCGCCTGTTTTCAGAAGGCATTGCGAATAAAGCCTGATTATGTGGATGTCCGAAAAAATCTTGAAAGAGTATTGTCAGGATCAACAAAAGAGAAAGATTGAGCCATGACCAGTAAAAATATCCATGACAACCGATGGGCCGGCATCCGCCCGGATCTCTTAATCTGCCTGTTTCTTGTCATCGCCATCTATGCCGTGTATGGCCAAGTGAGTCACCATGAATTCATCAACTATGATGACCCCCTGTATGTCACCGAAAATGCCCATGTCCGGCGCGGGCTGACCTCAGAGGGTGTCATCTGGGCATTCACCGCCACACATTCAAGCAACTGGCATCCGCTGACGTGGCTCTCCCATATGCTGGATGTCGAACTCTATGGAATGAACCCGGGGCAGCATCATCTCACCAATCTGATCTTTCATATGGCAAACACCCTGTTGTTGTTCTCTGTTCTCATCCGGATGACCGGGCAAGGGGCGAGGGGCGAGAGGCGAGAGGCAAGAGGCCCCTCACCCATCGCCCATCGCCCATCGCCCATCGCCCCCTTATGGCCCAGCGCGTTTGTGGCCGCGTTGTTCGCGCTTCACCCGCTTCATGTGGAATCGGTCGCGTGGGTGTCAGAACGCAAAGATATGTTGAGCATGCTCTTCTGGATGTTGACCTTATGGAGCTATGTCCGCTATGTGGAACAACCGGAAACGAGCCGCTATCTGCTGACTCTCATCTTCTTTACCTTGGGCCTGATGGCAAAGCCGATGCTTGTCACCCTTCCCTTTGTGTTGCTCCTCCTCGACTACTGGCCCCTCAACCGAAATCCGAAATCCGAAATCCGAAATCCGAAACTTGAAACCAGAAACTTGAAACCCCAAGTATTGAGTATCCAGTATCCAGTATCCAGTTTTTCCCTTCTGGAAAAGATACCTTTCTTTGTGCTTTCAGCAGTATCATGCGGGGTCACCTTTTTTGTCCAGCAGGGCGGGGGATCAGTAGGTGGTCTGGATATCATCCCGTTGGATGTCAGACTATCCAACGCGCTGATCGCCTATATCGCTTATATCGGGAAGATGGTCTGGCCTCATCCTTTGGCCGTCTTCTATCCGCATTCCCGGACGGTTTTGGGATGGCAGGCCGGGGCCGCATGTCTAATGCTGATATTCATATCCTGGCTGGTCCTCCGGAATATGAGGCATCGCCCTTGGCTTTTGACAGGATGGCTCTGGTATCTCGGAACGCTTGTGCCGGTGATCGGGTTGGTACAGGTCGGAAAGCAGGCCATGGCTGACCGATACACCTATATCCCGCTCATCGGTCTCTTTCTGATGATTGCCTGGGAAACGCCTGCGATGATCTCCGCTCTCTCTTTCAAGCGGATGACGAGATGGGGGGATCCGAGGAGATGGCTCGCGGCATTCGCCTCGGTCATTCTCCTCATCTTTATGGCAATGACAGGGTTGCAGGCGGGATACTGGAAGGATAGTGTCACGCTTTATGAACATACGCTTCGCGTAACCACGAACAATGATACGATTCATTACAACCTCGGCAACACGTTGCTCCACCAAGGGCAGTTTGATGAGGCCATCCGCCACTATGCTGAAGCCCTCCGCATCTCACCCGATGCGGAAACCCTCAACAATATCGGAATCGCCCTGTTCCGGAAGGGGAAGATTGATGAGGCGATCAGGTATTATGCTGAATCGTTGCGGAGAGACCCTCAGCACATCAAAGCCCTCAATAACATGGGAAATGCCCTCACGGCCCAAGGCAGGCTTGATGAAGCCATGGGCCACTATTCCCATGCGCTACTTATATCGCCCGATTATGTGGACGCCCATAACGGCTTGGGGCTTGCACTAATACGGAAGGGGCATGTTGTTCAGGCGACAGACCATTTTCAGGAGTCATCACGAATATCCGGGAACGACAAAAATCTGAGAGGGGCCCAAGCGGTCAGGATGAAAGTGGATGCGGCCATCGAAAACCTCCGTGAAACCTTGGCGACCATTGATCCCACAATTCCGGATCCGACTGACAACCTGAAGGTGTTGCATCAAAGCAGACAGGAACTGGATAAAGCCATCGCATACTATCAGACGGCACTAAGCCCCCAGCCCGGATATGCCAAGGACGCTCTGGAGATTGACAATTATGACCCCGTCCGTGTTGTCAGAGAAGAATATCAGGCGATCTGTTCTTTGTTGAAAAAGCTGGCAGAAGTTGCGCCAGAGAATATTGAATACTGAATGCCGGAGCCGTTATGAACATGAACTTGAACTTGAACGTGAACTTAAACTTAAACTTGAACTTGAACTCGGCGCAAGCCAAAAGGTCAAGTTCAAGCCTCATAACGAGCCTTCCCCCATGCGTTACGAGGCGGAGCCTCGTAACGAGAGAGAATTTTCAAGTTCAAGGTCAAGCTTTGTGACGAGAAAGAAATTTTTTATGATGAACAATGATTCCCATACCCCTCCGGGCAGGAAGGAAAAAGTCGTGCAAGGAAACTCGGAGGAAACTTTTTTCAACATACGCCTGGACTTGCTGATCGCCTTGGTTCTCATCCTCGCCATCCTTGCCGTCTATTGGCAGATGAGGAGCTATGAGTTCATTGACTTTGACGATAATTTCTATGTGACCGACAACCCCCATGTTCAGGCCGGGCTGACGAGAGAAAGCATCGTATGGGCATTCACCGCCTCCCATGCGGCAAACTGGCATCCCATAACCTGGCTCTCTCATATGCTGGATGTGGAACTCTACGGCATGAACCCGGGCCAACATCATCTCACGAACCTTCTCTTTCACATCGCAAATACGCTGTTGTTGTTTTTTGTTCTCAAAAGGATGACGGAGGGGGCAAGGGGCAAGGGGCAAGAGGTAAGAGGCGAGCCGCGAGCGGCGAGCGGCCCATCGCCCATTTCCTTCATCCTTCATCCTTCACCTTTCACCTTTCACCCTTCGCCCCTCGCCCCCTTATGGCCAAGCACCTTTGTGGCGGCCCTGTTTGCCCTCCATCCGCTTCATGTGGAATCGGTCGCGTGGGTGTCGGAGCGAAAGGATGTGTTGAGCACGTTCTTCTGGATGCTCACCCTGTGGGCATACGCCCGATATGCCGAGGACCCGAAATGGGGCACATACCTGCTGACGATTCTCTTTTTCGCCCTAGGCCTGATGGCCAAGCCGATGCTGGTGACATTGCCCTTTGTGTTGCTCCTGCTCGACCATTGGCCGCTCAATCGATGCTTGAACTTGTCTTTTGCCGGGGAAAACGTCAGGGATCAAAACTCGGATATTGAAACCCGAAACTTGAAATCCACGCATCACGCATCACGCATCAAGCATCTTCTTTTGGAAAAACTCCCGTTCTTCATCCTTGCCGCTTTGTCAAGTGCGGTCACTTTTGTTGTTCAGCAAAGCTGGGGAGCGGTCATTTCTTTGGAGAGATATCCGTTGGATATGAGAATCGCCAATGCCCTGATCTCATACATCAGCTACATCGGAAAGATGATCTGGCCCTCCGAACTGGCGTTTCTGTATCCGTATCCTCCAAGATTTCCGTGGTGGAAGGTTGCGGGGGCCTGTGCGATGCTTATAGTCATATCCGTAATCGTCATCAGGCATGCGCGCCGGCACCCCTGCTTGGCGGTGGGATGGCTCTGGTATGTGGGGACCCTTGTGCCGGTGATCGGGCTGGTGCAGGTCGGCACACAGTCCATGGCGGACCGCTACACCTATATCCCGCTCATCGGCCTGTTTGTCATGGTTGCCTGGGGGATTCCTGAACTCACCGCGAAATGGCGTCATGGAAAATTCCTGCTTGGAGGGCTGACGGCGGCCCTTCTTCTGCTTTTTTCAGCAGTTTCAAATATCCAAGTCGGATACTGGCGCAACAGCATCGCGCTCTTTGAACATGCCATTGACGTGACATCCGGCAATTATGCCGCGCATAACAATCTGGGGACTGCCCTGCACAAACAGGGGAGAATCGCCGAAGCCATCCGGCATTATTCAGAGACATTGCGCTTAAAGCCCAATTTTCCAGATACACATAACAACATGGGACTTGCGCTGGCTGCCCAAGGCAAAACAGCCGAGGCTGCTCACCATTATTCCGAGGCATTGCGGTCAAACCCCGGCAATCCGAGTGCCTACAACCATATGGGAACACTTCTGGAAAAACAGGGCCGAATCCCCGAGGCCATCAGGTATTACACCCGGGCATTGCGCTCTGATCCCGAATATGTGAATGCCCATGTGAATCTCGGAGCCGTGCTGTATCATCAAGGAAAAACGGATGAGGCCATCGCCCATTTTCGGGAAGCCGTGCGGATCAATCCTTACCATTCCAAGGCTCGCAACAACCTCGGTTCCGCACTCTTTAATACCGGAAACGTCAGAGACGCGGCCTTCCACTTCCATCAAGCCCTGAAAAGAAATCCCGGAGATGCCGCCGCGCTCAGAAATCTTAAAAAGGCATTGGCCGTGCTGGAAAACAGAAATGACAAATAAGATTGAAACTCGAAACTTGAAACTTGAAAACGTGAAACGTGAAAACGTGAAACGTGAAAACGTGAAACGTGAAACTCGAAACTCGAAACTCACGTCTCACGTCCCACGTCCCACGTCCCATGTCCCACGTCCCACGTCCCACGTCCCACGTCCCACGTCCCACGTCTCACGTCTTCTCACGTCTCACGTCTCACGTCCCACGTCTCACGTCTTCTCACGTCTCACGTCTCACGTCCCACGTCTCAAATTCCTCATCGCCCTGTTTCTGATGCTCTCCACACTTTCTGTCTATTGGCAGGTCGGGGAGTATGCTTTCGTGAATTTTGACGATGACATGTATGTGTATGAAAATCCCCATGTCCGGGCTGGGCTGACTTGGGAGAGCATCTCATGGGCATTCACCGCCGCGCATTCGGCCAACTGGCATCCCCTGACTTGGCTCTCCCACATGCTCGACGTTGATCTCTACGGGATGGGCCCGGGACCGCATCATCTCACCAATCTGCTCTTTCACATCGCAAACACGTTGTTGTTGTTTTTCGTTCTCAAAAGAATGGCCGGAGGGGTAAGGGGAAAGGGGCGAGGGGTGAGAGGCGAGAGGCAAGGGGCAAGGGACAATATCCCCTCACCCCTCACCAACTTATGGCCAAGCGCCTTTGTGGCAGCCCTCTTCGCGCTTCATCCGCTTCATGTGGAATCGGTGGCTTGGATCGCGGAACGCAAGGATCTGTTAAGCACATTCTTCTGGATGCTCACGCTATGGAGCTACACCCGGTATGTCAGGCATTCGGAGATACGCAGCTATTATTTGTCGCTCCTCTTTTTCGTACTGGGCCTGATGGCCAAGCCAATGGTGGTGACGCTACCCTTTGTTTTGCTCCTTCTGGATATTTGGCCCCTTAATCGAAATCCGAAATCCGAAACTCGAAATCCGAAACTTCGATCTCACGTTTCACGCCTCACGCCTCACGTTTCACGCCTCACGCCTCACGTTTCACGCCTCACGCCTCACGTCTCACGCCTCACGTTTCTGATTTTGGAAAAACTCCCCTTTTTCATCCTTGCATTGGGCTCATGCATTGTGACGTTTCTTGTGCAACAGTACGCGGGGGCCACCGCTTCCATGGAGATATATCCGTTGCATGTCAGGATTGCAAATGCTTTGGTGTCATACATCGGCTATATGGTGAAGATGGTCTATCCTTACAAACTGGCGGTCTTCTATCCCTATCCAGATACATTCCCCTGGTGGCAAACCGCAGGAGCCGCGGGTCTGCTCGCGGCCATCTCCTTGCTGGTCATCAGCCAGATCAGGCAACGGCCTTACCTCGCGGTGGGATGGCTCTGGTATCTCGGAACGCTGATACCGGTGATCGGGCTGGTTCAGGTCGGCTTGCAGGCCATGGCGGACCGCTACACCTATATCCCCCTCATCGGTCTGTTCATTCTGATCACATGGGGCGCTCCCGATCTCGTGGCCGGATGGCGATATGGAAAGCTGACGCTCCTGACAACCGGCGTGGCATTTCTCCTCTTGTTTTCAACGGCCGCGTGGTTGCAGACCCAGCACTGGACGAACGGCGTCACGCTCTTTGAACATGCCTTGAAGGTGACCCGAGGCAGTTACAAAGTACACGCAAATCTCGGAAATGCATTGGCAAGACAGGGGCGGCTGGAGGAGGCCATGGGGCACCATTCCGAGGCACTGCACATGGCCCCCGGCATGGCCGCGGATGTTCATAACAACATCGGAGCCGCGCTGATATACAACCGGAGATTCAAAGAGGCCCTTGGCCATATTCAGGCGGCCTTGCGACTCAAGCCTGACCATGTCAACGCGCGTAATAACCTGAAAATGCTGGCAAAGCAAGGGGTTCATCCGTAAAAAATGGGAACAAGGAGAACAACATGAAATCCGTCACGTCCTCTGAAACCATCTGCAAAGAGAATTCTCTCATCACCCTTGGCATCTCTCTCTTTCTCGTCATCACCACGTTTTCTGTGTATTGGCAGGTGAGAGATCATTCCTTTGTCAACTTCGATGACCTGTTGTATGTCAAGGAGAATCCATCTGTCCGAGCCGGCCTGACCTTGGAAAATGTCAGATGGGCATTCACCACGCCCTATGCAACCAACTGGCATCCATTAACCTGGCTGTCCCATATGCTTGATGTTGAATTTTACGGAATGAACCCGGGCCCGCATCATCTCACCAATCTGCTCTTTCACATCGCAAATACGCTGTTATTGTTTTTCATTCTCAAAAGGATGACCGGGCAAACCATCACCCTTCATCCTTCGCCTATCGCCCTCTTATGGCCAAGCGCCTTTGTGGCGGCCCTGTTTGCCCTCCATCCGCTTCATGTGGAGTCGGTCGCGTGGGTGTCGGAGCGCAAGGATGTGTTGAGCACATTCTTTTGGATGCTCACCCTGTGGGCATACGCCCGATATGCCGAAGCCCCGAAATGGGACACATACCTGCTGACGATTCTCTTTTTCGCCCTAGGCCTGATGGCCAAGCCGATGTTGGTGACATTGCCCTTTGTGCTGCTCCTGCTCGACTATTGGCCCCTCAATCGAAATCCGAAATCCGAAATCCAAAATCCGAAATCCGAAACAAATTTGAAATCCGAAATCCGAAATCCGAAACAAATTCAAAATTCGAAATCCGAAATCCGAAATCCGAAATCCGAAACAAATTCGAAATCCGAAATCCGAAACAAATTCGAAATCCGAAATCCGAAATCCGAAATCCGAAATCTGAAACTTGGAGATCGAAACTCGGAGATCAAAGCTCGAAATTTGAAACTTGAAGCTCAATCTCGCACATCACGCATCACATTTTTAGTTTTGGAAAAACTCCCTTTTTTTATCCTTGCAGTATTATCAAGTGTTGTCACCTTTATTGTGCAGCGAAGCGGGGGAGCCATGGGAGATTCGGAGATGTTCCCGCTGACCATCAGGGTGACGAATGCCTTGGTCGCTTACGCGAGCTACCTCTGGAAAATGATTTTCCCCTCAAAGCTCGCCGTTTATTATCCCTATTCCCTTGAAATACCCGGGTGGAAGATGGCAGCCGCGTGTCTCGTGCTCGCCTCTGTATCCTTGCTAATCATCCGCAATGGGAAAACGTATCCCTATCTGATTGTCGGATGGCTCTGGTATGTGGGAACCCTCGTACCCGTCATCGGACTGGTCCAAGTCGGCACACAGGCCATGGCAGACCGCTACACCTATATTCCGCTCATCGGCATATTCATCATGATCGCCTGGGGCGTTCCCGACCTTCTTGAAAAGCGATTTCAGAGCGTTTCTTGGAAGATCGCCGGGGTGCCGGCGTCGGCAATCCTCTTGATTTTCACGGTGACAACATGGGAACAGGTGGGACATTGGCGTGACACGGTCACTCTTTTCCGGCATACCTTGAAGGTGACGACCGACAACCCTATGGCGCATAGTAACATGGGTGCCGGCTTGGCGGCTCAGGGAAGGACTGATGAGGCGATATTCCACTATGGTAAGGCCCTGCGTCTGGCTCCTGATTATGTGAAAGCACACAACAATCTGGGACTTCTTCTGGCAGATCAGGGGGATACGAACAAAGCCATCTTCCATTACAAGGAGGCATTGCGGATAAGCCCTGATTCTGCGCTGGCGCATAACAATCTGGGGATTGCTCTGGAAGCTCAGGGAAAGACTGATGAGGCGATATTCCAATATGGTGAGGCCCTGCGTCTCAATCCCGGGTACGCGAAGGCACATAATAATCTGGGGACTCTCTTGGCGGTTCAGGGGAAAATAGACGAAGCGGCCCGGCATTTGTCCGACGCACTGCGCGCTGATCCGTATTATGCCGAAGCCCACTACAACATGGGGAAGATATTGGCGGACCAGGGCAGAATCCATGAGGCCATCGCTCGCTACGCAGAGGCGATCCGTCTGGATCCGGATGACCCGTCGGCTTACACCAACATGGGGGTTGCCCTGCTTCGCGTCGGCAGAAAAAAGGAGGCGATGGCTCATTTTCGGAACGCATTGCAAAAGGATCCGGATCATGCCGAGGCCCTTGCCAATCTCAAGAATATCTCCGCCGAACAGGAGAAGATCAAGCGCGCAATGACAGATGTCCAAGAAAGACTCCGTTTGGTGCCTGACCAGCCGGATCTCCATTATGAGTTGGGGAATCTGTGTCAGCAGATCGGGGAATCTGACAAGGCCATCGTGCACTATCGAAAAGCGTTGTCCATTCATCCCGGGTTTGTCCCAGCGTTGCACAGACTAACAATCCTCCATGCGGTCAAGGGGGAATATGACGAGGCGATTTCCCTGCTGAAAGAGTGGAACCAGCTTGAACCGGACAGCCCGGACGCTCCGTATTACATTGCCTCCATCCGTGCAAGACAGAATCAGCCAGAGGAGGCCGTCATGTGGCTTAAAAGGGCGGTTGAGAGGGGCTACAAAAATTGGGAGCTTCTGAAAACCGACGCCAACCTGGAAAATGTCAGAGATACCTCATATTACAAAGAACTTGTGAAACGTGGATCGTGAGGCGTGAAACATTGCTGATTCTAACGGATTTTGTGGTTGTGACTTCAGACAATCACGATCGGTCTGAGGGACAGCCTGCCGGAACATGTTCAGGAACGGGAAGGACAACCTTTGCAAACCGCAGATGAGCCCGCACCCTGCTGTCAAGGGGTCACAAATGGTAAATATTCGGTAAACCCCGTCCTTGCTCCCGCCGGATTGCCAAATCCGGCGGGACGGGGGTTCGGATTTGTCAATCCGAGCCGAGCGTGGGGGTGAAGTCGACGGGTTTTACCGAATACTTACTCCCATTGCAGATTGAGGCCCACTGATGCGGGCACTGGCATGATTCGCATGTTCAATGCCCCGAAGGCGGACACTCCCTTTTGCAGCTCTGAAAAGATGCCGCCCGACCTGCCGACGAGGATGCCTGCACCATGAGGGATACGTTCATGTCAACAACTTTCCGCACCACAATCCACATGGACCGAAAAAAATCAGTGGAATCCACGTTTGCCAGTGTTGTCTGCGGTTTAGGACGCAAAAAAGGCTGTTCAGCTAATCAGGTTAAAAGACAATGGATATTGAACTGCCGAAGACCGAAAGGCAACGAAATCGCCCTTTTTGCACTCCTTGGTTGAACTCTCATGAACGCTTGACGCGAGCAAAAGCCCGAAACAAAAGCTTTGTTTGACATTTCAAGTTTTTCTTGATACCAAAGGGATTGACACACACGATTTAAAAAATCGTTCTACTTTTGTTTGACTCACAAACTCA
>JAOZRQ010000505.1 GCA_029940115.1 Desulfobacterales bacterium | reverse complement strand
CCATTGTCACCCCCTCGCCCATGTTCGGCCCCTCGGTCACGGGGATGAGCTGCGGGAACTTCGGGGACATATTCTCCGATCCCCTGTTCAACATGACCGCTCCGATCTTCGCGATTCCTGTGAACGAGCCGTTCACCGTAGCGGTTTATACACCTTCGGGCGATCCGATCTCAGAAAAGGTTTTTGAAGCTATGGAACCTGAAGACGGCGGTTTTGCCAATATCCAGATTCCGGCGGAAGAAGACAAGGGAGATATAACAATCTGGGAAATTTATCCGGAAAAGAATGCCAAAGATATCGCTGTCAATACGAAGATATCCGTGATATTTACCAGACAGATACAGATGAAATCCGTCGTCGGCAAGAAAACTTTTCGTCTGGAAGAGATGGGTGACAGTAACAATCCCCTTGAGGGAAGTATCGGGGAAATATGGAAAACATACGACATTCCGGAGACCGGCGAATCTGTAAAGGTGGCAAGGGGATTCGGATTTACGCCTGCCCGCCGACTGAAATATGATACAGAATATCATATTAAAATTAACGGTATCATGGGATTTGCCGATCAGGAAATATCGTACCACGCCACGTTCACAACCTTCGATCCGGAGGTCATCGGCTCGGTCGGCGTTGACTCTCCGCATGATATCAGTGTGCTGAATGAAGACAGGATCGCGGTGGCGGACGGCAGAGCCGGAGCGGCGGACGGAAATACGCACGGCGTTGTGCTGGTTGATGTGAGCGATCCGGAGGCCCCTGTGAGACTGGCGGAGAAAGAACTGGCAGGAGACACCCTCGGCGTTTATGCAGTGAAAAACACGGGCGTGCCGGGTCTCGAAGGGCAGCCGCTTGTGCTGGCTGTCAGTGGCGGGATGAGTCATATGAGCGGTTTTCATGTGCTGAAGGTGACCGGCGACAGCTTCGAACTCGCGGGTTCGCTTCTCATTTCCATGGATCAGACCTCTCTGTCCAACGGCAGGTGCATCACCAGAGTACCGTGTGACGCGGGGATACCCCGGAGCGTCACACTGTACGGCGGCGGCAATGCTTACGCGGCCACTCTCGGCATCGGCGTGCAGGCCATGAGCATACCCGATGCCATGACACGCCTTGACGAAAAATCTCCCGGCAATCCTGAGAACCTCGGTCTGTTCGCCTGTGATTTCTCGTCTCCCGTGCCCCTGTCCGTGGAAACCATGGGGGATGCCATCGTTGCCGGAGATATCCGCAGCCTGTGGCTGCTCAGGCCAAATTTCCCCAAACCTCCGGAGTCGCCGGTGACAGCGTCGCTCCCCATACCGACAAGGGCCATGCACGGAATCCCGGATTTCCCCGTTGACCATGACGGTGACGGAGAGATCGAAAATCCGAACGAGGACGGCGAGGACGAACAGGCCGACCTGATCTTTGTCGCAGGAAACAACAAAACATTTTACATCGTCGAAGTCACCGGCACTGAGGACAAAACGGAATTGAACGTGGTATCGGAGATCGGCTTCGACGAGATTCTCAGGTCGGTCCGCGTGAGTCCGTATGACCGTCTGGCTTATGTGAGCACCTTCGGTAAAAATGTTTACATCATCGACATTTCCGACCCGTCTGAAGGCACGGATCCGATTGATGATGATAAAGACGGGAAGGACGACCGGATACTGGGTACCGTATCCGGGCTTGATGGCGCTGGATCTCTTGACATAGGCAAAAATTTCGGGTATGTCGGTGATCCTGTGAACGGGAAGGTGTATATATTCCCGATTGGCAACGAAACATCTGTAAGACTGGAGTTGTTCAGAGATGAGGAACTGACCGAACCTCTTGATGACTGGGCAGAAACGAACGATCAGATAAGGTCTCCCAGATATCTGATGGGAAAAGATGATGAAATACATGTCAAAGTACACGGTCTGACAGATGTGACTGACTTTGATGTGGTGGTCAGGACCGAATCACCTCCGGGAATCACTCCTGTCTATGGCTCGGCTGATTATACTCTGAGCCTGAGTTCGGATTACACCTATGTGACAACTGTCAAGACCATACATCTTATTGAAGAAGATTCCGATTCCGATTCCTCGGCAACCGAAGAATATGTCACCGTCCGGGATGATGATCTGTTTGTTGCGGAATTACGCTATGGAGAGGAGGTGATCTGCGGCACCTCGGTCATGGTGGATATGGGAGAGTTTTCCGCTGTTGACGGAACAGCCACTCCGGACGGACCGGATTGGCATGCCGAAATGAAAACAGAGTTTGCGGATTTTGCCGACGGCCCCCTCAGAGTCGAGGTTTCACTGACTGATTCGGATATTACGGAGATTTTCAATGCTTCGGACATTTCCTATATTTCAGGGCACGGATCATATCGGGACAAGTCCGAAGAGTTCAGAGGAGCGATATTCAGTGATGATCATAATCTTTTAAGTCCCCTGCTTCACTCCTATTATTATAAATTACGGCCCGGTGATGTGGGGGCGTGGGACAGAGATGCGGAATGGATTATATTGGCCTCCTGCAGCATACTTGCCATTGATCTGCCTGCGGTTGGCGGAGAAGAAATCAATTCGGAAGCATATAGGCATGAACGGACAGTGAACGGAGTCCCGGAATGGGGAAAGCTGTGGGCTGAAACTCTGCTGAACACTTCCGGGCGTGCAGCGCACGGCATTATGGGCAATCGGGGGGGATCGCGTGGAAAACCCTGGGATTCGGATATTGCCAGACTGTTTGCCAGGAAGCTGAAAGAGGGCAAGACAATGTGCGATGCATGGATAGCGGCGAACAATGCATATCCCATTGCCAAAGAGGAGACAGAGGGCGGAACTCATTATTACAGCCCTCAGAATGCTGTTGCGCTGATGCATACCGAAAATATGAGTGACACTCTGAAAGTGACCACGGCGGATAGTAAGAGCAATGAGTTTTCTTACACATATATTCAGTGGGTGTATGATCCAGATAGAACTACTAAAGTAAAATATGTGCCTTCCCCTACGAATTCAATCGCTACAAAAATATTTACAGTTATTATGCCCTAGTGTATGACCGCAGTGATAAGTCAAATAGCCGGAGATTTGATTTCATCCCTGCGGTCATGTGCCAGTAAATCAACTCGTAATTTTTTTTAATTAATAAGATTAAAAAAGAAACGAATTTACAAACTATGCAGTAAAAGGAGGCTTTAAAGATGAAGAAATATCAAAAATTAATCATTGTTAGTGTGCTTGTTGCTGTTTGCTGTGTTATAATCACTGCGTTGTATCACTCAAAGAGGAAGAATATGGGACGTACTGATAAAATGCCTACCCATCATCTCCGATCTGGCGATCAGCAGCGAAAAGCTTTGAGAGAAACGCTTTCTTCAGATACAGCAAGCGTAGTTGGTCAGGCAGAAGATAAAAAAAGGTACATTAAAAAGATGTCTTCTCGGCTGTCAGACGAACGACGTAAAAAGTTACTAAAAGCTTACAATTTTGAAATGAGTGGAAGAATCGATGAATCTCTTGAAATGTATCAGACAATTGTCGAATCATCAGACGGCTCCGAACAAATCGGCGCACTGAACAGATATCGCATGGCTTTACGAAGGAAGTTCAATGACGGAGAAGGGCTGAAAAAAGAAATTGACAGAATAAAAGAGAAATCGGACAAGTCGCCTTTTGAACTGGCCATTATAGCTCCCTACAACGGAGTTGATGAGAGACAATGTTATCAGACACTTCTTGATAAGTACCCCGAGTCTGTGTTGAGTGAGTATGCGGAACTGAATGTCGGATATTATTATAACCCTTCGGAAGACGGAAGATTTGAAGAATTTCTTCCCACAGCTATACAACATGTGAGACAGTTCATTCTTAATTACCCGTATAGCGCATTTGTTCCTCATGCAAAACTTCGCATAGCATCGTGTTATGACGAGAAAAATGAGACCAGAGAAGAAGCTGTGAGATTGTATAAACAATTATTAAAGGATTACCATGATGACAAACTGATTTGTTCAAAATGTATTATCGGACTATACTGGCTCGGTGTGCTGAAAGAACTTGAATTATATAAGGCTGCAAAGCAAGTCAGTATGTTTTACGGGACTTACGGTGATGGCTATTATCTGAAAGACTTTGATCCGGAGGCCGTTGATTTTCAAAATCATCCGCTTGTAAAAGATATGCTCCGGGAACTGCCGGGTAATCTGGAATAAATTGGTTGGAGAAAAATATGCGGCAGTCAGAAAAATTGGCAGCTCTCGTCATCATCTGCTGTGTTACGGTCGGAATGTTATACCAATTGAAAATCACAGAGAAGAGAACCGAGGATTTTGGCACCCCTCTGCGTGCATTTGAAACTTGTATGATTTTTTTAAAAAAGGGCAACCTTGAAAGTTTCTATTCCTGCTTTACGGAAGAAGGAAAAAACCATGTGTCAGGCGGAGGAAGACTCGCAAAAGAGAGAGTAAAAAAATTGTCAGGAAAATACAAGAGCTTATTCGGAGAATTTGGTGAAATAAATCTGGAATCTTATAAGTTTTCCATAGTTGATGGCCATCCCAGAATTGTCGGCATGATGAATTCTGTGAGACGAGGTGTCAGAATAAAGGAGAGCTTTGAAATGTTTTTATCCGAAACCAAGGACGGATGGAAATTTGAACGATTTGACGCAAAGATTGTCGGTCGGGAATTAATACCTTCTTCATCTGCCCCTGAATAAAAACGGACTTTGTCTTTCAGAATGATGAGTTCACCCCCGATAATAAAGTTTAAAGCCCGAGAAACGCCTGCCTTCAGAATATTTATCCTGAACCCGGGCAGATCACGATGAGCATTCCTTCTGCGGATGCGGGCGGGGACCCTGTGAGCCGGGTCGCCGGCACTCAGGGCACTGCCGAACCGGGAACACTGGTGACGGTCATCAATGTGACAGCAGGCACGAGAACCGGCGTGATCGCAGATTCCGACGGAAGCTTCTCTGTTTCCGCAGGTGCGGAGGCAGCTGATGACCTGGAGATGGAACTCAGGGATTCCTCCGGCAATGTCACGGTGTATGATCCGGGTCCCTTCAGAGACCCGGACGGGACCACCGTGATCGGGTCGGACGGCGGGGTTGTGGAGGGGCCGGGCGGGATCCGGGCGGCTGTGCCGGCGGGGGCCGTTCCCGATGCGACGCTCATC
>JAOZRQ010000504.1 GCA_029940115.1 Desulfobacterales bacterium | reverse complement strand
GGGAACTGGCAAAACAGTCCGCAGATGCGACAGATGAGATTGCCGGACAGATAGAGCACATTCAGGAGAGGACCACCGAAACTGTTGAGGCAATCGGGGAGATCACCCGGATAATAGACGAGATTGCAGGCATCAATGAGACGACAGCATTCTCGGTGGAAGAACAGACCGCCACGGCCAATGAGATTTCAAGGTCTGTGGCAAACAGTGCCGTGACGGTGCGGCGTGTTGCCGAGGATGCGGCCGAATCGGCAACCTTGGTGGGGGATATTGCCAGATCAACGGATGACTTGTCAAAGACGGCATCCGATGTGGCAGGGAACGTGGATGAACTGGCAAGGGGAGTGAAAGATGTTGCAGCGTCTTCGGGTGAGGCCGCACGGGGGGTGCGGGATGTCTCGAACAACATACAGGATATCAGCGTGGCATCAAGAAAAGCGGCTACCGGTGCGTCCCGGATAAACAACTCGTCAGAGAAACTTTCTCAGATCGCTGCCGCGCTTTTGGAAATTGTGAAACGGTTCAAATTGTGATAAATGGTACGGATTCCCAGTTTGTAGTTCCGCCTTCAGGCGGTGTCACATCGCCCAATTTTGAGAACCATCATAAAATCAAGATGCGGCCATCCGGCATCTCAGAACCGAGAACCCAGAAAGGAACAAAGATTGTGAAAACAAAAATAGTGACCCTTGCCATCCCCCTGATCTTTTTTACGCCGGCTTATCTGTTCGCGGGCCCGGGCGGGAAGATCGTGACAGCCGTCACAGGAACCCTGTGGGGCAGGATTGCCATCGGGACCCTTGGCATGATCTTTGTGCCTCTGATCCTCTATGCCATGATAAAGGAATATCGTGCAAAGCGGAGAGCATACAAGGATCTGGCCTTTATGGCGGGCATGGATCCGAAATTCGAGTGGTTGAAGATCAAGAAACGGATTCTGGATTGTTTTCACCATGTCCACGGCTTATGGAGAAGAGGGGAACTTTCCCAAGGTGCCAGTTGGATGACCCGATGGTACGGGCAAAATCAGCAGATTCGCTTTCTTGACAGGTGGAGGCGGGAGGGGCTGGCCAACATCTGCAAAGTCCATGACGTATCGGCGATTTTCCCGATCCTGTTCATTCACAAAAACAGGGACGGCATCCCCCATGAAGGCTCCGAACTGATTGTCTCTGTCACCGCACGCATGAGGGATTACCTGAAAGAGAGAAAGACAGGGCGGATCGTCGAAGGCTCCAGAAAAAGGAAAGATGTGGAGAGCGTATGGAGCTTTGTTCTCGAAAACGGCAGATGGCTGGTCTCCAATGTTGAAGAGGATTATCTGACATTGGATTATGCCGAATTGAGAAAGTACCTTCCTCCCATAGAGGAGACTTTGATTGACGACATTAAGGCAAATGCAAGCGAGACCTGACAACCAACCTTGGCATAACGTGAACTTGAACGTGAACTTGAACGTGAACCCGAACGTGAACATATTCATTTGCGGGCAAGTTCAAGCACAAGTTCAGGTTCAAGTTCAGGTTCAAGTTTACGGGCTCCCCTAAATCCGTTATAATCAGAAAATTGTGGGTGGGGATGTTGTCTTTGTCCGCCTCTCTGCATCTGGACAATCCCAAATCGTGGCGCCTCATGCTACACACCAAGCGGATCTTTGTATGTCCCCTTTCTTAGACGAAGTTGAGGAATGGCTCCACAGCAAGGGAAACATGGGACGCATCGGAGGGCGTTTCGGCTGGTGACCACTCGAAGCCCCAAGAGCGGGGATGATCTCTCCGAGTATGCCGGGAAAAATGTGCATCCTCGGACTGAATCTCCGTGATCGCTTGCCGGAGGAACATCGGGAGGCGAGAGCTCAGAAGCCCAGAAGCCTACACCCGCCCACTCCACCTCAACTTTGCCTTCAGGACATCATAATACTGCTGATCCGGCATGGTGATCATGCGAACCGGATGGGGGGCCTTGCAGACGATGATCGTATCCCTCTCGTCAATCGCAAGCCCTGCTTGGCCGTCAACGGTCAGCATGATATCCGAGGACTTTTCGGCCAGCTGAATCTTTATGCAGGCCGACTCTGGAACCATCAACGGCCGGTTGGTCAGGGTGAAGGGGCATATCGGCATCATGATGATGCCGGGCACCGCGGGATGGATGATCGGTCCTCCGGCGGCAAGCGAATATGCGGTTGAGCCGGTGGGGGTGGAGATGATCAGTCCGTCGGCCTTGTATGTGGTCAGATAATGGTCATTGATGGTTGTGTTCATATGGGCGAGTCTGGCCAGCGCGCCCTTGTTGATCACCACATCGTTCAGCACGGTCTCTTGGGCAAACTCCGCTCCCTCCCGAATGACTCGGACCAGAAGGCGCATTCTCGACTCTGTGATGAACCGATGATCCAAAATGGCTTCCGCTGCAGAAAAGAGGCCGTCTTCCGTGGTCCCTGCCAGAAAACCGACTTCCCCGAACTTGACGCCCAAAATCGGGATATCCTGATCCCCTATCCAGCGGACCGCGCTCAGAAAGGTCCCGTCTCCTCCCAGCACGAAGATGCAGGACAGGTCTGCCGGGGCAACAGATGGGTGAGCCTCTGAGATTTTGCGGTTCGGCAGGACGCTCTTTTTCCTGACCACCTCAACCTCTTTTGAGCGAAGCCAGCTTTCAAATTCATCCGCTTTTTTTCTCGCCTCAGTATCTATTTTTACGACCAAACCGACCTTTTCCAAAATGAAATCCGGCTCCTATTTTCCAGATTATGACGAATCTTGGCGATGATCTCCTCACGATTCATGTTCCTCTCCTTTTATCCGCACCTGAACTCACGATCTCCTTGATCAGCCCATGGACGGGGGATGTAGAACCATTTGTCTTTGTCCTTAAGAACTAAGCCGATCCTCAACAAGAGTCTTCAGTTTCCGAAAATCATCTGGCTGTTTGGCAATATCCTTCTGCAACAGATTCTTTGCGACCTGATCGATTTTGTCTCTACCTTGTAAGGGTTGCCTTCCAAATTCACAACTCTGAAACAATTGGAATTGACAATCTGCGAGAACACTTTCTTTCCTTGGGCCATCTCCAACCATTTTCCCTTTCCGAATTCCAGTTGCTCGGATCCATTTGTCATAATGTTGAGAGTGTCATCAAAACGACGCTTGATACTCGACTATCAAGTTTTTTTGAAGGATTGCATCGATTACATCTTATATTTCAGTGCCGGTGTTGCCTCCAATCTCCCCAGGTTGCGCCCGCTCATATGCTTTTTTGACTCTCTGAATGGAAAAAGGTCTTTGACAATTTGTGCCACCTCATGCAACCTTTCGCCAGGATTCTGATGTTGCAGCATCGAGCTGACAAACTCCGTCAGGCTGTCCATCTGAGCCAGTCTTTGCAGGCTGCCGACGGTGTGAGCCGGCAGTTTGTCCTCCAGGCGGGCCGTCTGCTCGGGATGAAGGAGCAAGGCGTGGTCCAGCAACAGGCTCAGGATCAGTCCTCGGACTGCCCCCTCCTCGTCAAATTGCCTGGCCTCCCTTCCCCAGCCTTCATGGAGCTTCCAGTCCTCAAAGAGGACCTCCACAAGCCATCTCAACGTGTAAGCCTGTGCGATGTCAATTGTGCGCCAGCTCAGATCGGTGGCGACCAAATATCGACAATTCTCCTCACCCGCGTGTTTGAGGGCAATGACAAAGCGTTTCTTGCCATGTGCGTCAACCTTCAACCGTCTCACGCCTATGAAACGCCTTATAGTTTTCAAAAGTCAATCCTGTAAGTATCATCTGGCTGAAACCTTTATGCTTATTATCACCCAACTGTGTACAGGACAAGAACTTGTTGGATGGGTGAGAAACCCGGCTTTTTCCCGAACGGACAGACTCCCCAGTTGCAAGAAAAAGCCGGGGTTTCTCTTTATCATCAAGTTTTTTGATTATTGGTTCTGGATTCTGGGCACTCGGTTCTGGAGCTTTGGTTCTGGGGCGTCGGGTCCCAGAGCCTATGACCCAGAGCCCAGAATCTACCGACCCTGAATATCCAAATCAACGCTTCTCATCTGATTCCGTCCTCCCCTCTTTGCTTCATAGAGGGCGTTGTCCGCGCCTTTTATCAGAACATCAGGTGACCGCTCCATGGATGGATGGATGGTGGACACTCCGACACTGATGGTGACATCATTCAGAACAGGGGAGCGGGCATGCGGGATACGGAGGAAAAGGATACCATTCCGCATGGTCTCCCCCACGACACCAGCCCCTTCTCTGCCGGTCCGGGGAAGGACTGCAACGAACTCCTCCCCGCCATATCTTGCCACAAAATCAGCGGGCCTCCTCACGGAGTCGGCAAGGGTTTTCGCCACCTTTCTGAGACAGTCATCCCCGGCCACATGCAGATATTCGTCATTGAACCGCTTGAAATAATCAATGTCAATCATGATCAGGGACAAGGAGGTGCCTTCCCGAATCCCGAGGCGCCACTCGATATCGAAAAGTTCATCGAATCGTCGGCGGTTCGGAATTCCCGTGAGACCGTCGAGCGAGGAGAGATTCTCCAGCATGTCCTGATGCCGTTTCAGCTCCAAGTGAGTCCGCACCCTTGCCTTGACAATCGCCTTGCTGAACGGCTTGGTGATATAATCCACGGCGCCGATCTCAAGCCCCCGGGTCTCATCCTCCTCTTCGCTCATGGCGGTGATGAAGATGACAGGAATGTTAAGGGTTTTCTTATCTGCCTTCAACCGTCTGCACACCTCGTATCCGTCCAAGCCGGGCATCATGATATCCAGCAGAATCAGATCTGGCGGGTTTTCTGACCTCGCAATTCTCAGGGCCTGTTCCCCGTTGGTGGCAAAACTGATCGTATGATCCGGCTTCAGGGCCTGCCCCAGTATCTTGATGTTTTCAGGCGCATCATCAACAATCAGTATGCGCTGTTTTGGAGATTTCACCATTCTCACCTATCGCTCCTCACCCCCCACTCCCCCACACCTCACTTCCCACTTCTTGAGCCTTCAACATGATGTTTGTCCAAAATTGAAATCATGAATTCCTGACAACAAAGGGTTCGGAAAATCGACCTTGGACAATCTTTTTGTACAAGGCTATCACACATCCTTCTCACACCTCACGCCTCACTTCTCACGCCTCACTTCTCACGCCTCACTTCTCACGCCTCACTTCTCACG
>JAOZRQ010000061.1:4474-18390 GCA_029940115.1 Desulfobacterales bacterium | reverse complement strand
AAGGGCGGACCGTTTGCGTCCGGCCGTGTGACGGGCCTCTCAGTTGTTGCGTGGACCTTCCGGAGAAAGCTCTCCGCGTCACACGCGGCTGCCTGGCGGCGTCTGGGGACGCATCAGATGTCTGGAAGATTCACGGGTGCGACGTGGTTTGGCACTCCCAAGCCGGGATCACGTCATTCGTACGGTCGTCATGCCTGTGCCTGTGATGCGGACGATGAAAGTCATCATCTGTCAAAAGTCTTCGGACATGTCAGCCTCCCTGAAAAAAGGGTTGTCATGACCGACGCGAGTCGATTTTTTTCGAGCCGAGCCAGATAACTGTTCCCTTGGTGGGGCCATAAGGCCCATGCGTTTTTTCTTTGGGCCGAACCCCCTGTCTTTGGAGGCTCGGCCCATCCTTTCCTCATTCCCGCCTCAACCATTCAGCCGTATTCCGACATTTCCCCAATTCCCTCAAATCTCCGTTTTTTCCATACATTTCAACAGGTTCACGCCGTTTGAGGTTTTATCACGCTTGGCGTGCCTTTTTTTCTGGGATGAGTCAGATGAATGTCACCTTGAGACAGACAAATCCCATTTCCCCAGAATCTTCTCCATTTCCCGCAGTTTGTCCTCCATCCCCCTCATCTTCCCGAGTGTCCGTCCGTCTCCCGGCATGTCCCTGAATTCCCTGATCCCCTCCCTCCACACATTCCCCCGGCAGGCCCACGATGTCCGTGACCCCAGGGTGGGCTTCCGGAGTTTCCGACGATCCTTGTGGTTCTTGGCAGGAATGACAGGGCAACTGTGATGACAAAACCCCTCACATCCTTTTTTCAGATCCATGTCAACAGAAACCGTGCCGAACTCGCCGGTCCCGATCATGTCCCATCCGTCTCCGGCACGTCGGCCATCCGGGGATGCATGCGCACGGAACCTCTCACCCCTCATCCCCCGCCGAAATCCCCCTCAGGATGTGGATCACCTCCCCGATCCCGATCCTCCCGTCGCCGTCCACGTCCGCATCCGGATTCACATCATCCTTGCATGTTCCTGTCAACACCCGCAAAATCAGGATCGCGTCCCGCAGGCCCACGGTCAGGTCCGCGTCCAGGTCCCCGACAATGTGGCGGATGGTGACCGACGCGTCCGCGGTGTTCCCGGCGAGGTCGGCGAATCGGACGCACACGGTCCGCTCCCCGCCAACGGCCGGCAGCCGCCATTTCCGGGTCTCCGAGAAACGCTCCCACTCGCCGGCCTCCCCGCATCCGGCGTCGCCGACGTGCATCTCCGACGCGCCTGTCGCCTTCAGGGCCAGGGTGACGGTGCGGGAGGAGGTGATCCTCGGGGCAGTGACGCCCACATCCGAGGGCGGGACCACGTCCATGCGGTACGGGCCCGTGGTGGTCGTGGGGCCGACCTCCCCCCTCCCGTCAATGGCCGCTATGTGGAAATGGTATGCGGTGCCGTCAGGTTGCGACTCGGCGAGGTCGGGGCTTCTGAAGCTTCTTCCGGTGACATATGTCGCGCCTTCGTCGTCCAGGCCGTCGAAGGTCTGTTCCGGATTCGTGTCGAAGAGGACGAGGTACCCGTAAGGGTCTCCCTCGGGAATGCCCCATGCGACCTCGATGACCGGATTCCGGGAGGGGATGTCGGAGTGGCGGCTCAGGGTTGTGATGTCCGGGACCTCCCCCACGTCCTGCCCGGATGACGGGACCGGGGAAAGCACGGAAAGAAATGCGGCGGCAATGACGGCCGCTTGGATGTGCCTGTGTCTCACGGTGTGCCTCCTTATCTTTGCGATTCAAAAAAAATGCCGGCCCGCCTTTCGGCAACCCGGCATTCATCCTCGTCTCAGCCGACCTATTCCGGCGCGGCGACCTTCTGGAGAACATGGACCGCCTCGGCAAGGCCGACCCTCCCGTCCCCGTCAACATCACTGGGACAGAATTTCGGCGGTGCATCCTCCGAGGCCGACAGCCGCAGGGCGATGAGCGCGTCGGCGAGGGTGATGGCGAAGTCGCAGTCGAGGTCGCCCGGCTCCCTCACCACGAACTCGGACCGGGCCACACGCTCGTCGTTCTCCAGCTCCGCCACGGCCACGACCTCGTACTTCCCGGGGGCCAGGTTTGCTGTGTACAAATGATAGGTGCCGCTTTCCGACGATCCCGCCGCGACCTCCGTCGGCGATCCCGGAACCGCCATCACCATCTGATGCCTCCCGTCATAGAGCTCGAACAGGATGTCCGCCGTCACCTGATGCGCATGGTAGTTCTCGTAGGTGATCGTCAGGTCGAGCGGGTCCCCCGGGCTGACGGACTCCCCGGACATCTTGATCACGGTGCGGCCCGAGGTCACAAAGGTCCCCTTCTTCAGCAGCGAGGCGATGACGGAGTCGCCCTCGTCCCTGATTTCCAATGTCAGCGGATAGGTGTCCGTGTCCAGGCCGTTGTCGACGCTGACCGTCACCTCCGTGCCCCCGCCGGCCGGAACGGTGACGGACATCTGCGAGGTCCTCAGCGTCTCCCCGAACCTCGTGACCCTGGCCACCGCCATCAGCCCGGCCGCATCCTCGTCCCCGACGTTCTCCAGCGTGGCCGTGACGACGATCGGCTCGGTGGTCCTGTACTCCCCCTTGTCGGTCCGGAGGGCGGAGATGAAGACGCACTCGTCAACCTCGTAGCGAACCTCCACGGTCGCCTCGGTCCACAAGGTCGTCTCCTTGGTGTCGAGGTCATGCTGCACCGGGGAGAAGTACACCACCACCTCGATATGGTCGTTGTGGGGAAGGATCTTCCATGCATAAGCCGGATCGGGATGCAATCCGGTGAGGTATGTGAAGTCCGCATAGCCTGTCGGAAGGTCCGGATCTGTCGAAAGATGGAAGATCGGAATGTTGAGCCGGCCGAGAGGCCGGCTGCTTCCGCCGGTCATCTCCACGGAGAGGACGGAGGCGTCCGCCGGCAGGAGCAGGCTTGCCACGAAGTAGGGAAGCACGGGCCGGAAGTTGCTGTGGCGGACCTCGGTGCCCGGAATGGTGATGAAGTCGAAGGCGTCCTCCTGCGAGATGTCGTAGTCGGCCACACCGAAGGTGAGGGTCCTGGCGAATGTGCCGCCGGAGCGTGTCCCTGATCTGACAGTCGTCAGACCTTTCACTCTTCTCGGCACGGTCTCTCTGAGACTGCGGGCCTTTTTGGTGTCAGAGGACCTCCTCCCTTCCTGACCCGAGGCGGGCGGCGGATAGGGGAGATTCGTCCTCATCCAGGGAATGCCATACAGATGGAACTGCGTGGGAGTGCGGTGGTGCTTGTATTCGCTGGGTGCCCGGTTGTACCTCTGATCTGCGCCACCCCAGTAATCTGCATCCGCATCCGCATCCGCATCCGGCTTCTCCCTCAATATTTTTCTGTGATCATTGAGCGCCTTTCTGAACGCATTTCCGACGGTTGTCGCATTCGGATCGTCCGCATCCGGATTCATGAGGTTCCCGACAAACAGGTTGTACAACTTCGCACCGAACACCGGATGGCGGAGTCCCTCATGGTCGGCATACACGAGGACGGTGCTCCCGAAATAGCCGCATGCGCCCTTGTGTATGAACTCATAGGCCAAGCTTGATGTGCGACTGTCGCTTCTCTCCTCTGTCGCCGCCGAAAAGCAGCTTTGCATGGCCACAAAGCATCCCTCCTCATGGCCCTCATCATCGTCACGCCAGTCCGCATGACATGTCGCCGATTCCGCAACCCCGGGTGTGATGTCCGGCACCCCTCCCACATTTTGCCCCGATGACGGGGCGGGGAGAAGTGCGAAAAGAACCATGGCGGCGGTGATGGCCGCCCGAACATGCCTGTGTCTCATGCTGTGCCTCCTTTTTTTGTCCGATTCGCAAAAAGGCCGGCCCGCCCTTCGGCAACCCGGCATTCATCCTCGTCTCAGCCGACCTATTCCGGCGCGGCGACCTTCTGGAGAACATGGACCGCCTCGGCAAGGCCGACCCTCCCGTCCCCGTCAACATCGCCGGGGCAGAATTCCGGGGGCGCATCCTCCGAGGCCGACAGCCGCAGGGCGATGAGCGCGTCGGCCAGGGTCACGAGGAAGTCGCAGTCGAGGTCGCCCGGCTCCCTTATCACAAAATGATGCGACTGGGACGGACGCATCTCCCCGTCCACCTCGGCGCCTCCCATGGCCTCATATTTTCCGGGTGCCAGATTCCCGGTGAAAATGTGGAAGGTGATGTCCGCCGATGAGGACGCCGAGATCTCCGTCGGAGACCCCGGGACCGACATCACCATGTCACCCGTCTCATCATAGATTCCGAAGATGATGGAGGCCGCCACCTGATGTTCATGGTAGTTCCCATAGGTGACCGTCAGGTCGAGCGGATCCCCAGGTGCCAAGGATTCCCCAGAGATTTCGATGTCGGTGCGGCCCGAGCTGACAAACAGTCCCTTCTCCGTCATGGAATCCATGGGGGTGTCGCCCTCATCCCTGACCTCAAACACCAACGCATAGACGCCGGAGTTCACTCCGTTGTCGACGCTGACCGTCACCTCCCTGCCTCCGCCGGCCGGCACGGGGGGCACAGGGACCTGGGCGGTTCTGTGGAACTGCCCGCCCCTTTTCAGGGAGGCCACCGCTGTCAGTCCGTCCACATCCTCGTCCCCCACGTTTTGCAACGTGGCCGTGACGACGATCGGCTCGGTGGTCCTGTACTCCCCCTTGTCGGTCCGGAGGGCGGAGATGAAGATGCATTCATCAACTTGGTACTGAACCTCCACGGTCGCCTCGGTCCACAGCGTCGTCTCCTTGGTGTCCACGTTGTGCCGCACAGGAACAAAGTATGTTATCACCTCCGTGTCATCCCTGCCCTGGAAGACCCTGTGTGTGCAGTTCGCCTCAGGGTACAGACCCGTGACATACATGACGTCGGTGAAACTGGGGGGGGCATCCGGCCCGGGGATGAGGAGATAGGTCGGGATGTTGAGCCGGCCCAGGGACTCCGTGGCGCCGCCGGTCAGCCGGACCGAGAGCACCGAGGCGTCCCTCGGAAGCATCAGGGTCGCCATGAGATAGGGAAGCACGGGCAGGTAGTCGGTGATGTCGGTCTCCGCGCCCGGAATCTCGACAAGGTCGAAGGAACCCTGCCGGGTCACACTGTGGGTGGGCACACTGAAGGTGAACATTTTGCTGAAGGTGCCGCCGGAGCGTGTCCCTGATCTGACAGTCGTCAGGCCTTTCACTCTTCTCGGCACGGTCTCTCTGAGACTGCGGGCCTTTTTGGTGTCAGAGGACCTCCTCCCTTCCTGACCCGAGGCGGGCGGCGGATAGGGGAGATTCGTCCTCATCCAGGGAATGCCATACAGATGGAACTGCGTGGGAGTGCGGTGGTGCTTGTATTCGCTGGGTGCCCGGTTGTACCTCTGATCTGCGCCACCCCAGTAATCTGCATCCGCATCCGCATCCGCATCCGGCTTCTCCCTCAATATTTTTCTGTGATCATTGAGCGCCTTTCTGAACGCATTTCCGACGGTTGTCGCATTCGGATCGTCCGCATCCGGATTCATGAGGTTCCCGACAAACAGGTTGTACAACTTCGCACCGAACACCGGATGGCGGAGTCCCTCATGGTCGGCATACACGAGGACGGTGCTCCCGAAATAGCCGCATGCGCCCTTGTGTATGAACTCATAGGCGAGACTCGACGTGTGATCGTCGCTTCTCTCCTCAATCGCCGCCGCGTAGCAACCCAGCATGGCCACGAAATGTCCCTCGTCACGCAGGCCGGAGTCCAAGTCATGGGTCGTGCATCCATGGCTTGCGCGTTGGCCCCATGTCCAAGTCTTTGGGCCGCATCCCTTGTCATGGGGACATGTCCAGCGGCCATCCTCTATCACGCATGCCGTTGTCGGGTCGTCGCTACACATCTTGTTCCAGGTCTCGGGGGCGCATCCTCCGTCGAGCGGACATGTCCAACCGCCATCCCTCACGCATGGCACTGTCGGGTCGTTTCGACACACGCTGCCCCAAATCTTGAAGGCGCATCCTTGGTCGAGCGGACATGTCCAACCGCCATCCTCCATCCCGCATTCTGTTGTCGGGTCTTTGAGACACATGCTGTGGGACCTCATGTCACAAGGCGTGATCCGATCGCCATCTCCTTCCGACACTCCGAAATAAAGGGGATAGGTGTGGCTCCCCTCCAGAACATACTTCGGATTCTGCCCGTTTATGGCGCCAATGAGGTCCGAGCATCCCCAGACGTCGCTCTCAATCAGCCAGTTGTCAGGCTTCCCGTTCCAGTGGCAGGCTTGGGACCTCTCTTTCTCGCAGACCGAGACGTAGTCCTTGAGCGGAGAGTCCTCCCGGCTCATCCCGTTGACCCTGATTCCGGAACCGACGGCGGGCAGCAGCTCATCCATGTGCTTGACGACGCCATCCGCCGTCGAGGCGAGCACAATGTTGTCCGCTCCCTGCGGTCCCTTGAGTCCTCCGTTGATCAGGGAGAGCATGTCGCCGACGGAGGCTCCGACGATCCGGCCGCATGAGACATCGATCTTCTCGTCCCTGATTGCCGGATATGAAAACTTGTTGTCAGTGGTGTTATGTCTGTCAACAGTCTTGATTTCATGATCGGCATAATGAAACACATCACTGAAATAATGACCCATGTACAGGACTGCGGGAGTCCAGTTGTTGAGCCAGCCCGCTCCCGTATGATAATCCGGCTCATACAGCCGGTGGAAGGGGAGGACCTCATCGCCGCCGACGATGAGCAGATACTCCGGATTCAGCCTCCTCATCCATTCCTTCACCCTGCACCCCAGCGCCTTGGCGACGCTGTTGTCCGGATCCGGAACTTCCATGTCGTCCTCGGACGGGGGGAATTCGCGGCACACTTTCCCGAGCGGGGTCTCCTCATCATCCGATCCCTCATATGGTCCGCACGCCTCGTCCCATTCGACCTTGTTGACCGGGACGGAGGGCTCTCCGAGGTCCTCCTCGGTGCAATTGAGGCTGTAATCCCTCTCGTATCTCCCAATGACTCCCAGTTCCCTGCACTTCCTGTTGCTGCCATACACGGACATGCATTTCTGGTTGTCCCAGTTTCCGATCAAGGGTTTGCAGTCTTCGTTGTCTCCCCAGTCTATTTCGTCATACCAGTCCGCATAATATATCACTGCCTCCGCACCTCCGGATGTGATGTCCTCATCTGCGACGGAGAAAAGCGTTTCGAGGAGTTCTGTCACTTCCTGTTCGTCGTAGATCTCATACAGGTTGTCCCGATTTGTGACAATGACGGCCGATATGTCATCTTTCTCCGCTATCCTGATATTGTCTGCCACCAGAATGTTGCCGGAATCCGAGGAAACTTCGGAGGATACGGAAACATCTCCCGGGGATGCGGTTTCGGGGATATGGAATCGTGTCCGCACCCGCACCTTTCCGGGAGGAATCTCCGCTTCTGAAATCCTGTGTGTCCCGTTTCCCTCATCTGTATATTTGCCGAGGGGCACCTCGGAATATTTCCGTGTCCCGGAACTGTCAGACTCGGATGTCGTTCTGTAACACTTCTCAAACTTCCAGTCGGCGTCCGTCCAAGTCGTCAGCGTGATTCGCGCCGTACCGCCGTTGTTTGACAGCACATGGATAATTTCGATCAGGTCATCCCCGATTTTGTTCACGATGACACGCCTCGGTCCCACCGCTTCGGGTGCGTCGTCGACATACATCCTTTCAAGTGCGACGTCATAGTCGTCCCCGATCAGGAGGTCGGCCGTCAGCGCCTCTCCCAGCTGCTCCCCATCCGGGAGAAGCCGGGAGGAGACGCAGACCTCCTCCTGCGCGGCGTCCTCGGGTATTCTCATGTGCAGCTCCACACGGGCCGCTCCCCTGAGTGCAATGTTCTCAATCCGGATCTCCCGTCCGCCACACAGGAGACCTCCATCCCCACCATCCCTCTTCCCCGAGTCGTCGTACTTTTGCCAGCACCCGCACTCCCAGTTGTCAGGCACCTCAACCACCAGCGTGACACGCCTCGGCGCATGTCCGTCGTATGAGAGCAGGTGCGCCATGGTGACCCAGTCGCCCGGTTTCTTCGGGACGACGTTGCCCTGATTCCCGGGATCATCAATGTACAGGCCCTCAAGCACGGGGCTGACGTCGGGGATTTCCAGCGGCACGTCCAGCACGTCCCCGAATCCCAGGGAGCCGCAGGAGCTTCCGATGGGGGCATTGAAGTTCAGGGCGACCCTCGCCCATGTGTCTCCCCCCTCATACCATTCGGGTATGTCGGACGACTGGCTGAAGCTTATCATGAACTTTCCGTCTTCGTCGCGATCATGTTCGGGCAGGGCCCTGGATTGCTCCATGACGCATTCGCTCATCTCCTCATCGTCGCCCCCCCCCTTTCCTTTTCCGAATTGTTCGTCCTTGTCCCAGTCGATCCACACCTTCACATGCTCCCTCCGCAGATGGGCGCCATCCCCCAAAAACCAGTTGTTCACAGGGATCAGCTCGATGTCCGCCCTGATGCTCACGAGACTTCCGTCCACGGTCAGGCCCACCGAGCCTATCCTTTCGGCGACAGGCCATCCCCGCATCTCACAATGGCCGTTGACGACGGAAGTTCTCCTCATCTCCTCTGTCAGGCCGGATTCGTCCCTGACATGCTCCTCGGCATGGCTGTCTTTCGCGAAGCCGATGAGACTCAGGAGAACGAGGCCGATCAGCCATGCGGGATTCATTCCGAACACGTCTCTCATTTTTGTCTCCTTTTTGTTCGAAGTTGCCTTCTCTGTCTGAATTGTTCCGTTCCCGTCTGAAACACGGGAACGGAATGTCTTCCCACCACAACGACTCGCAAATTCGTCCCTCCTGCCGGATTGCCAAATCCGACGGCCCGGATTCGGCATCCGGGCAGGGCAGGGGAATGAATTTGCGAGTTGGTGTACTACCACGGTCTGTCAAACCTGAAGTTCAGGACATCGCCCGGGCTGTGCGCGCCGGCATCGCCGCTGTCGGCGACTCCTGAGCCGTCCGGGCCGGCCCATTGCAATGGCATGTCGCTGTGATATGCCCTGAAGTTCAGGCGACACGCCGTGTCGGCCGCCAGGCCGGTGATCTCAAAGTTTCCCTCGTCATCGGCCCGCTCCCGCCCGATGCATCCCCATGAGTCGTGCCTGAACATCTTCACCAGGACGATCACGCCATCCGGGGGCGGGGCACCTTCCGAATCGGCCACAGTGCCTGTGAGACGCTCGCCCCGGGTGAGCGTGAGGCTCACATCGTCCCCGGCACGAATCCCATGTTTCGACTGGGAGACATGGCCGGCCTTGCGGACGGTGACCTCATACGTCTCATCGGCCGGGAGGTTCGGGAACTCGTAGCGGCCGTCCCCGGCGGTGACCGTCGCCTTTTGGACATCCGAGGATTCGGAGCGGATCTCGACGGTCGCCGAGGCCAGGGTCGCTCCGGCCTCATCCCGGACGCAGCCCGTGATCGAGGCGGACGCTCGGAGATGGAAGCTGACGGACGTTCCCGGAGACCGATCGGTCATCCAGTCCCATGAATGTCCCTCCGCCACAACCCACACAACATAGTCCGAGGCGTCGGGCAGGTCCTCGAAGCGATACGTTCCGTCGTCTCCGGACCTCGCTCTCCGCCATGTTCCGGATGTCCGGGAATGAAGGCCGACCTTTGCTCCGGGAATCGGCGATCCGTCCCTGTCGGAGATCTGCCCGCATATCATTCCAGGCCGACTCAGGATGATGTCCCTGGTCAGCGAGCCGTCCTCCGTGAAGGAGAGGCTTTCCGTGATGCTCTCGTCGTGTGGCGGATACTGCAACGGGGGCCGTATCTCAAAGGTGTAGTCACTATTCTCGAGGTAGCAGGGGGGAGCGACATCCTCGGAATGGGAACGGCCTTCGGAATGGCAGAGCGGATCGCCGTCGCCGATGATCTCGTAATGTCCGTCCACATCCGACTCGCCCCTTCCCAGAAACACCCCTTCCTCGGACCAGATCACGATTGCGACGGCGCTGACCGGATTGCCGTGGGCGTCTCTCACCGTGCCACTGACATTCACCTCGTATGTCTCCGTCACCTCCGAGACCATGACCGAGCCCTCGGCCGTCTCCGCGCTGAACGACGTCCGCCCGCCGTTCCGGGTGGCGTTCGCGGTCTCGCCCGCGACCCCTTGGCTCATGTCCCACACCCGGAACGTGAACGTCGCGGTGATGTCCCCCTCGTCAGTCGGATAGGGCACGAACCGCATTCGGAACCGGTCCTCCGCGGGAAGGAGCCGGGCCACGTCGGACAGGTCAACCTCCCGCCCCTCGGCCTCGGTGAGGTTGCGCCACTCCCGGCCGCCGTCCGTGGAGCACTGCCAGATTCCGCCGATGTTGCCCACCGATGTCACCGCGATGCCAGCGGGCAGGGAACCGTCTGCAAGGACGACAGGCCCGTCTTCAAGGATCTCCGGGACGCTGTTCCCGTTGTTCCCGGTCTCCTTCTCGGTGATCGGGTCGAGGATCGCCACGGTGTCGGGCGGGAGGACCGGGGCCTCGTGCGGAAGCACGGCGATGTCGAACTCCTCAAGCCGCTCCCCGCCGTGTCCGTCCGTGACCCTGATGCAGAGGGTGTGACCCTCCCGTATCCCGTGGTCGAGGACCGCACCCGTCACAAGGGTGCCGCCGTCAATGGAGAAATATTCGTTGTCCGGGCAGTCGTCGGTCAGCTCGTACGCGTAGGTGCCGACGCCCTCAAGATCGTCCGGGTCGGTCGCGGCGAGGACGCCGACGGCCGTGCCGGCGGGCAGCCTCTCGGCCACCTGGTTCCCGGAGAGCGTGATCTCCGAGGGGTCCTCGTTCACGGCCCGGAGCGTGACCTCGAACCGCTCCTCGTGGCCGAGCCCGCCGGAGTCCTCCGTGCGGATCCGCACACGGAGCACGGGGTCGTCCATGCCCTCGAAGTCGAGGACCGCCGCGGTCTCCAAGACGTTGTCATCCCGGATGGCGAACAGCCCGTTGTCGTCGTCCCCCTCACCGGGAACCAGGGTGCAGGTGTGGGTCTCGTCGGTGTCGGGATCGCCGAGGGTGGTGAGGAATCCGATGGGTGTTCCGGCCGGCTGCTCCTCCCCAATCCACCTGAAGCTGATGACCAACCCGGTCGGCGGCTCGTTCACGTCCTCCACGTGAATCGTGAAGACCCTGAAGCAGGACCCGCCGCCGGAATCGTTGCAGCGGAGGTATATGCTGTGGCTGGTCCGGCTTTCATAATCGAACGACTCCGCGGTCAGCAGGGTGTTCCCCTCGTAATGGGGGGGCATCCCGACCCCATCCCGCTCGAGGATGAAGGATCCGTTGTCCATCCATCCGCGGTGAAGATGGACAACTCTGTGGAACGTGTGCGCCTCGTCCATGTCGGGATCGCTGACGCCGAGCCGGCCCACGACCACGCCGGGGGGCTGGTTCTCGGGCACGCTCAGGCGGATGTCCGTCCCGTCGCTCCCGCCCAGCCGCATGTCCGCCGGCGGCTCGTTCACGTCCGCGATGCGGACGGTCAGCGTCCTCTCGAGGGAGAGTCCGTCCCTGTCCGTGGTGCGGACCCGGATGGTGCATGTGTCCCGGGCCTCATGGTCGAACTCCGCCCCGGTCAGGAGGAGCGTCCCCCCCTCCCCGCCGACGTCGAGGCCGAAGAGGGCGTTGTCGTCGGGTGTGCCGTCGTCCGCGGAGACCAGCTCATATGTGTGCGCGTCGCCCGCGTCGGGGTCGGTCGTGACGAGTTCCCCGACCACCGTGCCGACGGCCCGGTTCTCGGGCACACTCTCCGGGTCCACGGCGATGTCGGTCGGGTGCTCGTTCACGTCGCGCACCGTGATGGCGAGGGTCTCCTCGAACCATGCGCCATGGGCGTCGGTGGTGCGGATCCGGACGGTGTGGCCGGCCCTCTCCTCGAAGTCGAGGACCCCGGCCGTCTCGAGGACGGCGTTCCCGTCGTCGTCGGAGCCGAGCGTGAAGCGGTCGTTGTCGTCGTCCCCCTCTCCCGGAACCAAGGTGCAGGTGTGGGCGTCGCCCGCGTCGGGATCCTCGGTCGCGAGCGTCCCGACAGCCGTGCCGACGGCCACGTTCTCATCCACCGCCGCGGTGTGCGGGTCGTCGTCCCCGTCGTCGCATTCGATGGTGAGACCGACCGGCGTGTCGTTCACGTCCCGCACGCCGATCTCAAGAACCTCCTCGAACCATGCGCCGTGGCTGTCGGTGGTGCGGATCCGGACGGTGTGGGCGTCCCTTGTCTCGAAGTCGAGGACCTCGGCCGTCTCGAGGACGAGGTTCCCCTCATCGTCGGACCCGAGCGCGAACCGGTCGTTGTCGTCGTCCCCCTCCCCGGGAGCCATCTCGCAGGTGTGGGTGTCGCCCGCGTCGGGGTCCTCGGTCGCGAGGGTTCCGACAACCGTGCCGATCTCCGCATTCTCATCCACTGCCGCGGTGTGCGGGTCGTCGTCCCCGTCGTCGCCCTCGATTGTGAGGCCGACCGGCGCGTCGTTTTTGTCGTTCACGGTGATCTCAAAGATCTTCTCAAAGGTCCCTCCCTCGTTGTCGGTCACCCTCAGCCGGATGCCATGACCGCTCGCCGTCTCAAAGTCGAGGACCTCTCGGGTGACGAGGACGTCCCCGTCAATTTCGAAGGACCCGTTGTCGTCGTCCCCGTCCCCGGGGACCAGCCCGAAGGTGTGGGCACCCTCGGGATCGGGGTCGGCCGCGGTGAGCGTGCCGACCGTCGTCCCCACGGGCCGGTTCTCATCCACGTCCCCGCCCTCCCCGCCGTCCAGGAGGATGTCGGTGGGCGGATCGTTGGCGTCGTTCACGGTGATCGTGAACGGCTTGTCGAACACGGCCCCGTGGCTGTCGGTCACCCTCACCCGGATGCCGCATGCCTCCCTTGTCTCGAAGTCGAACACCTCCGCGGTCCTCAGCGTGCCGGCCTCGATGACGAGGGAGCCGTTGTCGGCATCTCCGTCGCCGGGGACCAGGGCATATGTGTGGGTCTCCCCCGCGTCCTGGTCGGTCGCTGAGAGTGTGCCGACGGCGGTCCCCGCGGGCAGGTTCTCATCCACGTCCCCCCGGCTCAGGCCGATGCCGGTGGGCGGGTCGTTGGCGTCCGTCACGGTGACGCTGAACGCGTCGTCACGGGACAGGCCGTCGCGGTCGGCGGTCCGCACCCGAACGGTGTGGGCGGGGTGCGCCTCGTGGTCGAGGGGCACGGCGGTGACGAGGGTGCGCCCCGAGATGGCGAACAGACCCGCGCCGGCGGTGAGCGTGTATGTGTGCGCGTCCCCCGCGTCCGGGTCCTCGGTGGCGAGCGTGCCGACAGCCGTGCCCGCGGGGAGGTTCTCGGCCACGCCGCCACCGCTCAGGGTCGTGCCGGTCGGGGGCTCGTTCACGTCGGTCACGGTGATGCCGAACGACTTTTCAAAGGGCATCCCCTGCCTGTCGGTGGTCCGCACCCGGACGGTGCGGACGGCCCCCGCCTCGTGGTCGAGGACCGCGGCGGTCCGGAGCGTCTCCCCGACGACGCGGAACCCGGTCCCGGAGAGCAGCTCGTATGTGTGTGAGTCGTCCGGGTTGTCCGGATCCGAGGTGGCGAGCGTGCCGACCACCGTGCCGGGGGAGGCGCCCTCGGGGACCGACGTGTTGTCGAGGCTGATGTCGGTGGGGGCCTCGTTCGCCTCGGTCACCCGGATCGTGAAGGTCTCCTCCACGCCGCCGCCGTTGGCCGACGACCTCACCCGGACGCCGTAGGTCATCTGGACCGAGCAGTCGAACGTCTCCTCGGTCCGGAGCGTATCGCCGACGATGGCGAACGACGCGTTGCCGGTGTCGCCCGGACCCTCGACGAGTTCGTAGGTGTGGAGGTCCCCGGGGTCGGGGTGGCTGGAC
>JAOZRQ010000061.1:0-4374 GCA_029940115.1 Desulfobacterales bacterium | reverse complement strand
CGGACCCTCGACGAGTTCGTAGGTGTGGAGGTCCCCGGGGTCGGGGTGGCTGGACAGGACGCCCACGGGGGTGCCGGCCGGCATCCCCTCCGCGACGCCGTCGTTGCCGAGGGACACCGTCACTGGCGGCTCGTGGACGTTGGTCACGGTGATGACGAAGGGGGTCTCGAAGACCGCGCCCTCGCTGTCGGTGACCCGCACCCGCACCTCGCACCGGTCCGTCGTCTCATGGTCAAGGCCCGACGGGGCGGTCAGGAGGGTGTCGCCTTCCACGCGAAAGAGGCCGTTGTCGCCGCCACCCTCCCCCGACACCAGGGAAAAGGAGAACGCGTACCCGAGGTCGGGGGTCGCCGTGAGCGTGCCGACGAGGGTGTCCGGGGCGTTCTCGGGGACGGCGGCGCCGTCCAGGGTGATGCCGGTCGGCCCCTGGTGGAGGATGGCGATGGTGAGCGTCTGCTCGACGTCCTCCCCGTCCTCGTCCGTTGATCGCACCCGGATGTCGCAGGCCTCTCGGACCGAATGGTCGAGGACCTCCGCGGTCCCCAAGGTGTCGCCGTCAATGGCGAAGGAGCCGTTGTCGTCATCTCCGTCCCCCCCGACCAGCTCATATGTGTAACTGTCGTCGGTGTCGGGATGGGTCGCGAACACGCCGACGGACGTGCCCGGGGGCAGGCCCTCGGTGACGTCGGCGTTGTCCAGGGCCACACGCTCCGGCGGCTCATGCACGTCATTGATGTGAATGGCGAGTTCCCTCCCGGTGACCGTGCCCCAGCTGTCGGTGGCCTCCACCCGGATGGTGCGGATCGCGCCCGCCTCATGGTCAAGGCCTGTCTTGGTCACAAGGGTGTCCCCCTCGAGGCGAAGGAGGCCCGTGCCGGAGGTCAGGGCATATGTGTGCCCGCCCCCGGAATCCGTGGTGAGGGCTCCCACCTCCGTGCCCGGGGGCATGTTCTCGTCCACCCGGTTGCCGGTCAGGCTGACGACGACGGGCCGCCACTCATACGCGCCGATGTCGCAGGCCGGTCCCTGGGGCCGGGCGGTGCCCCGCTGATCCGTGCCGGACGTGCAGCTCCCCGCGTCGATCGCCACACTGCCGGCCATCAGGCTGCATGTCCTTGTCCTGCCGCCGTGGAAGTCGAGGGTTCCGAGGCGGAGGTCGGGCTGCTCGCCGGTGATGTCCGTGGGGGAGGGGACATATCCGCATGAATACCCGTCTGAGGCCCAGGATTCGATCAGATTGCGAGAGGAGACGACGCTCGAGTCGCCATGTCCCACATGGACGCAGATGTCGACATTGCCTTCACTGTCCGCAAGAATCGTGTCCCTCAGGGTGACCACGGAGCCGGAAGGGATGAACATTCCGGCACCCATGTTCCAGCTTCTGTTGCCGACGAACGTGCAGTTGGCCACCGACGCGGCGCATGCCACCAGCCCGCCGCCGAAACGTCCCTGGTTGCCGGCAAAGGTGCAGTTGGCCAGTCTCAGGGCGCCGCTGTCGGCAGCCACGCAGTCCAGCACGCCGCCGTCGCCGCTGTACATCCCGCCACCGGTCTCCTTTGCGTAGTTGTTGACGAAGGCGCAGCCCGTCACGACGGCGTCGCCGCTGAGGTTGTTGATTCCGCCGCCCCTCCCGGAAAAGTCCGAGACCCTGTTGCCGTCAAAGGAGCAGGCTGTCACCGCGAGGCTCCCCTCGTTGTTGAATATTCCGCCGCCTTTAGATATGGCGCTGTTGCCCTCAAGGAGACAGCCTCGCAAGACGAGGCTGCCTCCGTCATTGTGGATTCCGCCACCAGTTCCCCTGTGGAAATGACTTGACCAGACGGAGTCGTTGCCCTTGAAGACACAGTTCGTCACGGTGGGGTTGCCCTGATTGTACATCCCGCCGCCGCGGCTGGCGCTGTTGCCCTCAAAGACGCAACCTGTCACGACGGGATCGCCCAGATTGTGCATCCCGCCACCATCGCCGCCGTCCGCATTCCCGCCGGTGACCGTGAGGCCGTCCAGGACCGTGGCGGCGGTTATGCCGCCGCCTGAGACCACCACATGATGATTGTTGCCCCCGCCGTCCAGGATCGTGGGGTTCGCCGCCGGGTCCCTGTCGCCCCTGCGGTGCTCCCCGCCGGCGAAGCCGCCGTACACTCCCACCCCGTCCCTCAGCACGAAGCTGTCCGACCGCTCGGGACCAGGGCCGTATGTTCCCGCCCCCACCCATATCTCATCCCCGTGGGCGGCCCGGGCCAGCGCGTCCTGCAGGCTGGTGTGGGCGTCGTGCCACGAGGCGCCGGTGTCGCTCCCGACGGCCGAGGCGTCCACACGAATGACCGCGGCCTGCACGGCGGGTGTGAAACCCGTCACGCCGCATGTCGCGGCGAGGACGACGGTCAGAATGGTTGACATCCATCTTCCCATTTTTTCTTCTCCTTATTGGTTTCTTGAAAACCTTTCCAAATCAGTCCGATCATGCCATCGGACATTCCGCGGACTTCCGCGTCCCGTTTTCGCGCAGGCATGAGCGCGCGGTTCCCATCGGGTCATGGGCGCCCAGCCAAGATTTTCCTTGGAGACACCTGATGACTGATGCAACCATCCCAAATGACATCCCTCATGATGCTCCATCCTTGTAACATATGTCCGAAAATTCGTGTGTCAACCCTCTCCCCTCATTTTTTTCATGAGAGTTTCTCCTTGGCCCTCATTCGGACCTTTTTCGCACTTATTCGGTAAAACCCGTCGCCTTCACCCCACGCTCGGTTCGGATTGGCAAATCCGAACCGCCATCCCGCCGGATTTGTCAATCCGGCAGGAGCGGGCGGGGGTTGCCGAATGTTCACGGTTCCGAATCGCCCCATCCCGCCGGATTTGTCAATCCGGCGGGAGCGAGCACGGGGTTTGCCGAATATTTGCCCTTTTTCCAAGGGCATGCCATTCTGTCCGAACATCATATGCGAGGTGGGCGATGATGTTCATGACGATGACAGGGGCATGCCATTCTGTCCGAACATCATATGCGAGGGCCATGCCGCCACAGGCCCGAATCCGATTTTTTTTTGGGGGGAGCGGCGGGAATTGTCGCTCCCCTGTTGGCAGATGGCGGTTCCCAGCGTTCGCGGGAATGGCAAAAAAAGTTGATGGTCAGGTGGAAGGGTCGTCTTGACCAGGTGGAAGGGCCGTCCTGGCCCGATTTTTCCATGGGAAACCTCACAATTCCCATAGGAAACCTCATTGGACTGTCTGAGGCCCCCATTTTGTTGGGATTGCCAGATTTGGGGGGTTTGGGCGCAAATCGCGGGGATGGTGGCGCAACCATCCGAAATTGTTGTGAAAACTGGCGAAAAGCCCATCTCCGGGCCAGGAACTCCCTCCATGAGAAACCTTGTGATCTGGTCGGTGGTCATTCCCGCGAACGCGGGAACCCACTGAGGCAACATCCGCAGTCCACAATGCCAAGGATGAGGCCCCCTGTCATTCCCGGGAAGGCGGGAATCCACTGATTGGGGAGGGAAACCCGGCTTCTTCCCGCAAATGGGAGGTCGGCCCGTTTGGAAAAAGCCGGGTTTCCCGCCCATGATCAGGGCGTGGCCGACGGCGTTCACCAGCCGGGGCATCTCCGGCGCCTTGACCACATAGTCGAACGCGCCCAGCCTCATGCATCGGACCGCCGTCTTGACATCGTCCGTCCCGGTGAGGACGATGACCGGGATCTCCGGATGCCCCTCCCTGATCCGTCCAATCAGCTCCTCGCCGTCGACGTGCGGCATCACCAGGTCGAGCACGATGGCGGCCACATCTGGGGAGATCATCCCCATGACCCGCCGGCTGTCTTGGCAGGTGACCACCTGGTCCAGTCCCGCGTCCCGCAGGACCCTGGTTATGGCCTTGAGGGCCGGCTCCGAGTCGTCCACGATCATCACGGACTGTTGAAAACCCGTTTCCCTGCTCATGACGGCACACCTCCTGAGGTTCGCAGTTCCGCTTGCGGCGTGGATATCGCCTGGGGCGGAACCGCGAGGTTCTTGCCATCCCGGCGCGCTGTCCGGTTCGGATCGCACGACGGGGTTTCTGTGAATGCAGAAACCTTCATATCCTTTTTTCAGACCCATGTCAACAGAAACCGTGCCGAGGCATGACTTTTCATAATGAAAGTTGTCTGTTGCCAGTCGTCAGTAGCAACCTTCATGTCACCTCCGTGCCTCCGGCCGGCACGGGGCCGGCCTCTGCGTTCAAAAAACGGCCTCAGACCACAAAATCCGTTAGAGCTTTCAACATAATGTTTGTCCGGAATCCTCAGTTTGCAGTTCCGCCTGAAGGCGGTGTGAGACCGCCTGAAGGCGGAACTACAAACTGGGCCCGGGACAATCTTTTTGTTGAACTCTA
>JAOZRQ010000503.1 GCA_029940115.1 Desulfobacterales bacterium | reverse complement strand
CAAAAACCCACAAACTCACAAACTCAAAAACCCACAAACTCAAAAACTCAAAAACCCACAAACTCAAAAACTCAAAAACTCACAAACTCAAAAACTCAAAAACTCAAAAACTCACAAACTCAAAAACTCAAAAACTCACACGGAGAACCACCATGAGCAAAGCGCAGTATCACATCATTTCAGGCAAGGAAGAGGATGTTCGCATCGAATCCCGTGTGCTGGAAGAGCGGATTCAGGACGCGGTGGAGAGGGGGCACAAATATCTGGAGATCCGGGCCTTTGGCCAGCACGGCATCGGGGGCCGGCTCTGGAAGGCGGATCATCAGGATGTGCATGTGAGAATCGAAGGCCATTCGGGACAGCGTGCCGGCTCCATGGGCTTTCCCAACACCTTCATAGAGATCAACGGGCCCGCTTCCGATGATGCGGGTTGGCTCAATGCCGGCGCGACCATCGTGATCCACGGAAACGCGGCAAATGGCGTGGCCAACGCCATGGCCCAAGGAAAGATTCATGTGGCCGGGAACATTGGTGCCCGGGGGATGACCATGACCAAGCACAATCCCCGTTTTGATCCGCCGGAGTTGTGGGTGCTCGGGTCTGTGGGGGATTACTTCGGCGAATTCATGGCCGGCGGCATCACGGTGATCTGCGGGCACCGGCCCCAAAATCCGGACAACATCCTCGGATATCGCCCGCTGGTGGGGATGGTCGGGGGGAAGGTCTTCTTCCGGGGCCCCCACGATGGATTCAGCCAAGCCGACGCGAAGCTCGTTCCCATTCCGGATGAGGACTGGAACTGGCTTCTAAAACACCTCAAATCCCATTTGGAACAGATTCGGCAATCTGAGCTTTTTCAGAAGCTCTTCCATCGGAGTCAGTGGCAGATGCTGATCGCCCGTTCCCCTCGGGATCGAATGACCCGGCAGTTCCGGCCCATCTCCGCTTTTCATGAGGAGGTCTGGGATAAGGAACTCGGCAGTGGGGGGCTGATCGGCGATCTGACCGACATGGAGATGTGACGTGGCCCACCGAGGCGCATCGTCTCGGGGCTGAGGAGATCACCTTGGTGGACATTCAGGAGCCGCTCTCCTTTGGCAAGGAGAGGGAGGCCGCGGAAGAGGTGGACGCAAAATTCCGCTGGCCGGTGATCACCAAGGAGATCATCCATGATGGGATCAAGCTGGATACCGGGGAGATCATTCTTGCGGACACGGTGATCATCTCGGTGGGGATGTGCCGGATATTGACTTTCTGCCCGAGACGGTGGAGACTGTGCGCGGGTTTGTCAAGGTGAATGAACATCATCACACCACCGACCCCAAGATATTTGCAATCGGCGATGTGGTGAGGCCCGGGCTTCTGACGGACGCGATTGGTGCGGGTCGGAAGGCGGCCAAGGCAATCATGGATATTTTCAGAAGTGGAAGGCCCACCGATCGGCCCCGGGAGACGATTGACCGCGAGCGGGTCTCCCTCGCGTATTTTGATCCGCGAATCACCGAGTTTCAGAACATGGGGCAATGCGCTTCCCAGTGTTCCTCCTGCGGCACATGCAGGGACTGCGGGGTGTGCGTTGCGATCTGTCCCCAAGCGGCCATCACGAGGCAGGCAAAGGGAGAGGGGGACTATGAATATGTGGTTGAAGGCGACCGGTGCATCGGGTGCGGGTTCTGCGCGCAGGCCTGCCCGTGCGGGGTTTGGAATCTGGTGGAGAACGAACTGATGAACTGAGGGGTGTCTGCTTGCAAATTCCTCTGTCCGGAGCGTCAAACATTTCTCCCTCAAATGCCCGGGTCATCATCCTCGGAAATCATATCCGCGTCCGAAGAAGCCTTCCCTTTTCCGATCCCTTTCAAAAGCGGCTGAAAGGAGACCCCCAAGCCTGCGGCCGTGCTGATCATATACAGCACAAATCCCTGGGATATGGTGAAATGAGCGAGAAACACGCCGCCAATGCAGAGAAGTCCCGGATAGGTCACCGCGAGAAAGGTGTTCTGCATGTTCCCCTGAAAATCCGATGAGAGTTCGAAAATCTTCGGGATGGCTCTCAGGGAACCGTCTGTGAGCACCATCTGGGCGCTGTCGGTGGCGGCGGTGGACGCGCCTTTCATGGATATGGAGACATCAGCCTTTTTCAGTGCGATCGCGTCATTGATGCCGTCGCCCACAAAGCAGACGGTCTTGCCACTCTCCCGGAGTTGTCCGATCAGCTCGGCCTTTTCCTCGGGCAAAATCTCGGCAAAATGATGATCCGCACCCAGCGATTGGGCCATGGTCCGGGTCGGCCTTTCATGATCCCCGGAAATGATGCAGATCGTCATGTTCATCGCCTTCAATCGCTGAATGACCTCCTCCGCGCCGGGCCGGAGCATCGGTTCCAGTTCCACAGCCCCGATCAGATCACTGCCCCGGGCCACGCAGACCATGGAACAGCCCTGCTGATACGCCTTTTCCCGGATTTCATGGAAGGCATCCGGCAAGACGACCGCCTCCATCTCCATGAACCGTTCGCTTCCGACCCTTATCTCCTGCCCATCCATGCCTACGGTGATGCCATAGCCGATCTTGCAATCGCCTTCATCAATCTGCGGAATCATCAGTTCGCGTGATCTGGCCTCGTCGAGAATGGCCAAGGCTATTGGATGGCTTTGCCGCTGTTCCGCGGCACCAGCCAGCGTCAGAACGATATCTTCTGTTGCCTCATGGAAGGTGTGAATCCTTCCGACCCGGGGGCGATCCTGCGTGAGCGTGCCAGTTTTGTCGAACACAATCGTATCCACCTGGGACAAGAGCAACAGTGACCGCCCGTCCTTGAAGATGATTCCCTCACGGGAACCCCGGTGTATGAAATTCAGCATGTTGATGGGCGCATAAAGCCTCATGCTGCACAGAAAATTGGAGAGAAAGACGGCACCGGCCCCCTGCAACCCGCCCACGGGAAGCGCGCAGAGTGCGATGGCCGACACCGGCAGCACGGATTTGTCCGCCAGTTCCTGTCCGATGGCCTCCATATGCGCGGTGAACGCCCTTGTCTTTTTCAGAATTGAGATGATCCTTGCCGCCTCTGTGTCCTTGCCGGATTTTTCCACCCGGATGTGGATGACCCCGGAGATGAGGAGGGTGGCGGCGGAGACCGAATCGCCGATCTTTTTCTCCACAGGCTGAAACTCGCCGGTCAGCATATGCTCTGCCACAGAAGCCGCGCCGTGGACAATGCTCCCGTCAACAGGGATCGTCTCCCCGGCCCTGACTGCGACAACATCGCCGACCTCCATGGATTCCACGGGAACTTCGACTTCGGTCTCCTCTTTCAGCACCCAGAGCGTCTGAGACTGATGGCCCATCATCTCCAGACAGGTATCCTCCGCCTTGTTCTCCGTGGCAAGCCTCAGCACCCTGTAGGTGAAATAGATCAAAGAGGCCAAGGACGCGCTGACCAGACTTCCTGTGAAGAGCAGTGTGCCCATGTACCCGAGATCCAGAAATTCCACCGGCAGACGACGTTTTCCAAAAAGCGCGTCTGCAAATTTTCTGAGAATGAATGTCAGCAGATAGAGGATGATGAGGATGCTGACATACCCGAGGGGCGCGTAAAGCAGGGAGCCTGACAGGGCAAAGCCGATGGAGGTCAGCGCCAGTGCGAAGTTTCGTTTGATCGTCTTTTCATGAGCTTCCCCCTCATCTGATGTGAAAAACTTGCGGATGGCTGTCCCCTTGCTTGTGGACGGGAGCTTGGACCGAGAGTCTCGCTCCTCTGTCCCCTGTCTCTCCATCCGGGCCTTGATCTTTTTGTACAGCGATGATCCCGCATACAAACCGCAGGATATGATGCAGACTTCGATGAACATGGTGGTTCCCTCCAAATATGGAACGTGAGGCGTGAAGCGTGATGCGTGAGGCGTGATAACGTGATTCGTGATGACATGATTCGTGATGACGTGACTCATAAATGCGTGATGTGAAGGCTGAATCACGCACCACGCACCACGTTTCGCTTTGGAGCCTCGGATTGGCGACAATCGCCAGAACATCGGCCAAAAGGTTCATAAACACCATACAGCAAATATCAGAAAGTTCTGCCCATCTGCTGTCCCTGAGACTGCCATTCTGCGGTTCTCGGGTCAGAAACAGGCTCATCCACTATGACGAATATCTGGAGAACATGACGGAGGCTTGGGAATTTTCCCAGGACCAGGAGACAAATTCAAAGCTACGTCAGTTGCCCCAGATCATGGACAAGGTCGCACACAGACTGCCGACATGGCGGGACTCGATGGATTTTCTGAAATGAAATTTGAAGTAAAACCCTCGCCTGCCTTCAGACGGCAGGTCAAAAATATTCTGAAGAAATACAGAAAGATGAAAGCGGACATTCGGAAATATGCACGAAGTCGACATCGATCGGAATACCAAAAAGTACACTCCCATTGTCGCTCGGGCCCGCTAGTGGGACGCTGGCAGAATTCGCATGTCAGTGTCCTCCCGATGGTGAACACTCCCATTTGCAGCTCGATGGCCAATTGAAAAGACGTCACTCGACATGCCGACGAGGATGCCTGCACCATGGGGGATATCGAATGTCAGCAACTTTCTTTCCGAAAACGGCACTTTGTTTGACATTTTACGCTTTCCTCGAAAAAATCAGCGAAATCCGAGTAATCCGCGGTAATCCGCGGTTCAAACTGTCCACGATTTTGGGACGCAAAAAAGGTTGCTCAGTGTATCAGGTTGAAAGACAATGGATATTGAACCGCCGAAAGCCGAAAGGCAATGAAACCGCCATTTTTGCACTCCCTTGGTTGAGCTCTCATGAACGCCTGACGGGATGGCCGAGCCTGATGCAGGCGATGGAGGAGCAAAGAAGGCCTCTTGGGATGACAAGGTCTCAAGCATCGCACTCCTTTTGATTGAGCCTTCACAAATTGAAGGGAAGATTTCTCGTGTTAAAAACGGCAACAGTTAGATACAAAGATTGCTTTTTAGGATGACGAAGTCTCAGCCACTTGCCATCTTTGCACTCCTTTTGTTTGAACCTTCACAAGCAATGATGGGACAAAAAATGTTTGCCAAAAAATCGGGCAAAAGTTTCACCCACATTCAACAAACAACACACAAAAATGACAGACACCAACATGACGGCAACAAACACACCCGAACCCTACAGCAACAAGCAAACCTTAAC
>JAOZRQ010000912.1 GCA_029940115.1 Desulfobacterales bacterium | reverse complement strand
GGGCTTGACAGACTCAAGTCAGAAATGGCAATCATTGGAACTGGAGGCGGTGGGCGCTCCCTGAGCTTGTCGAAGGGAGAAGGGAGAAGGGAACATTTCTCGCATCAAAAACGGCAACCGTCAGGTGCAAAGATCGCTTTTTGGGATGACAAAGTCTTGACCTTTTGCAATCTTTGCACTCCTTTTGCTTGAGCCTTCACAGACAATGATGGAACACCGGGAACACCGAATGGAGGCCCGTGGGGGCCGACATGTTTTATAGCTCCCCAGCCTTTTCCGTACAAATTATGAATTGCACAAAACGATCAGGGACAGCCGGACAAGGGCGGAATTGTCCGATTCCGGCATGAACATGAATTGGCTTCCCATTGGGGCGGGATGTTTTTGGAGAGGGGGTCGTGGCGGGATCGTCGGAAACTCCTGAGGCCCACGTGCTCCCCGTCCCATGTTTGCGCTTATGGTGCATGGTCGTGGCGGGATCGTCGGAGACTCCGGAGGCCCACCCCGGGGTCACGGACATCGTGGGCCTGCCGGAATGTGCGGAGGGAGGGGGGATCGGACATGCCGGACGGACACTTGGGAGGATGAGAATGGGGGACAGGCTGCGGGAAATGGGGGGGATTCCGGGAAGATGGGATCTGTCTGTCCCGAGGTGACATCCATCTGACTCATCCCAGAAGGAAGGTCGCCATTTTCACGCCAAGCGTGACAGAACCAAGAATGGCGTGAACCTGTTGAAGTATATGGAAAAACGGTGATTTGGGAGAATCGGGAGGATGTCAGAACGCGGCTGAATGGTTGGGAAAGGAATGAGGGAGGGGTGGTCCGAACCCCCGGACACAGGAGGTTCAGACCAGACAAAGACCGCATGGGCCTTGTGGTCCCACCAAGGGGACAGTTGTCTGGATCGTCTCGAAAAAAGTCGACTCGACAACCCTTTTTTTCATGAGGCTGGCATGTCCGAAGACTTTTGACAGCTGATGACCCTCCTCGTCCACATCACGGGCACAGACGTGACCCGGCTTGGGAGAGCCAGATCATGTCGTGTCCGTGAGGTCCAGACATTTGATTCGTTCCCCGGCGGCCGCGAGGCAACTGCGGATGACCCGTCGCTCAACAACCTCAACATACGGACTTGCCTTCGTGTGCGAGTCGGCCGGGGTATGGTGATGCCAAAGGCTCCATGCGATGAATGTCGGCAATTGTCGGGGCCATAAAGTATTCTCCCATTGCAGCTCCGGCCCGCAAATGCGGGCGCTGGCATGATTCGCATGTCAATGCCCCCCCAAAGGCGGACACTCCCATATGCAGCTCGTGGCTGACTGAAAAGATGCCGCCCGACTCTGCCAACAGGAACGCCTGCACCATGAGGGATGACGGGTGTCAACAACCTTCTGCGCCACAAACCCGCACAAACCCAAGAAAACGATGAATCCCACGCCAACAA
>JAOZRQ010000502.1 GCA_029940115.1 Desulfobacterales bacterium | reverse complement strand
CATTCCCCACCTCAATGTCAAACGCCGGCAGGGACGCCTCGCCACCGTTCCCGTCCGCCACGGTGATCACGATGCCGGATGTGGTGCCCACATCCTCATTGGCCGGTCTGTCGGTTTTGTTGGTGAGGGTGCCGGTGGCCGTGTCAAAATCGGCCCAAGTCGGCGGGTTCTGAATGCTGAAGGTGAGGGTGTCCGCCGGCACATCCACATCTGCCGCAGTCGGGGTGAAGCTGTATGCCTCCCCTTGGTTCACGCTGGTGGTCGGCGTTCCGGTGATGGTGGGCGAATCGTTCACATTGTTCACGGTAACATTGAAGGCATCCAAGGAGGCCTCTCCGCCCTTCCCATCCGAAACGGTGATCACGACGCCGGATGTGGTGCCCACATGCTCGTTGGCCGGTGTGCCAGTCAGCGCGCCGGTGCTGGTGACAAAGCTGGCCCACGCAGGCGTGTTCTGGATGCTGAAGGTGAGCGTGTCCGCCGGCACATCCACATCTGCCGCAGTCGGCGTGAAACTGTAAGCCTCCCCCTGGTTCACGCTAATGGCTGGCGATCCGATGATGGTGGGCGGATCGTTCACATTGTTCACGGTGATGCCGAAAGCTGAGAGGGATGCATTGAGCCCCTCGCTGTCTGTCACCCTGATCACGATGCCGGATGTGGTGCCCACATGCTCATTGCCGGGTGTGCCAGTCAGCGCGCCGGTACTCGTGTTGAAGGTGGCCCAAGCGGGTGTGTTCTGAATGTCGAAGGTGAGCGTGTCCGAGGGCAGATCCGGATCATCGGCGGTGGGTGTGAAACTGTACGCCTGATCCTCATTTACGCTGGTGGCCGGACTTCCGCTGATGGTCGGCGAATCGTTCACATTGTTCACGGTGATATTGAAAGCTTCCAAGGAGGCCTCTTCGCCATTCCCGTCGGACACGGTGATCACGATGCCAGTGGTTGCGCCCACATGATCATTGCCCGGTGTGCCAGTCAGCGCGCCGGTGCTGGTGACGAAGCTGGCCCACGCAGGCGTGTTCTGGATGCTGAAGGTGAGGGTGTCCGCCGGCACATCTATATCTGTCGCGGTCGGCGTGAAATTGTAAGCCTCCCCCTGGTTCACGCTAATGGCTGGCGATCCGATGATGGTGGGCGGATCGTTCACATTGTTCACGGTGATGCCGAAAGCTGAGAGGGATGCATTGAGCCCCTCGCTGTCTGTCACCCTGATCACGATGCCGGATGTGGTGCCCACATGCTCATTGCCGGGTGTGCCAGTCAGCGCGCCGGTACTCGTGTTGAAGGTGGCCCAAGCGGGTGTGTTCTGAATGTCGAAGGTGAGCGTGTCCGAGGGCAGATCCGGATCATCGGCGGTGGGTGTGAAACTGTATGCCTCATCCTCATTTACGCTGGTGGCCGGACTTCCGCTGATGGTCGGGGCATCGTTCACATTGTTCACGGTGATGCTGAAAGTCGGCAGGGATGCCTCGCCACCGTTCCCATCCGCCACGGTGATCACGATGCCTGACGTGGTACCCACATGCCCATCGCCCGGCGTACCAGTGAGCGCGCCGGTACTGGTGACAAAACTGGCCCACACAGGCGTGTTCTGGATGCTGAAGGTGAGCGTGTCCGCCGGCAGATCCACATCTGCCGCAGTCGGGGTGAAGCTGTACTCCTCGCCCTCATTCACATTCGTGGCCGGTGTGCCGGTGATGGTCGGCGGGTCGTTTGCGTAGGCGTTTCCGCACATCCCTGCTCCGATTACTAAGAACGCTATGGCTATCGCTATGGCTTTTCTCATCATTTTGTTTATTCCCTCATTTTTATCGCAGATGACAAGACCCACCTGCTTGCCTGAGATTGATTGATGACGAACTCCGTCAATACAATATTTCATCCCTCATCCTTCAAACTTCAAACTTCATCCTTCAGTTTGTCCTGTACCCCGCCTCAATAAGCACCTCCCCCCGGTCATGCCCGTCAGACTTGTTGTAACGCCCGAAGATGACAAAATTGTACTGGGGAATGATCTGGGGAGTAACGCTGCTCCCCATGGCCTGAGAACTGCTCATGGTAAGGTTGGGGCCAACTGCCGCAATGCTGATGGTCGGGGATATCTGCACCGCATTTGCGCCTGCATCCCCCTCCACATCGGGATTCGGATCCATCACCCACTTTTCAATATCTCTCATCTCCTTAATTTGCGCCTCGCTGTAACAGGTGACCCAGTCGAGATCCTCACAGAGATTTGTGATGTTGCCCGGGGCAATGCCGTCGTCCACGTTCTCAATCTTGCGAGAAGCTTCGATGACTGCCCCCTCAGCCACATAAAACTGCTGTTTGTGCAAGGAATTATTATAGGCCACTTGCAGTTCAATGGAAGTGGTGCTGGTTGACGCCATTCCAAGCAAGGTGATCAGAAACAGAATGAACAGCGTCATCACCAGAATAAACCCTTTTTCATCTTTCTGGCTCGTCATCATCTTTTATTCCTTTTCAGTTTGTAGTTCCGCCTTTAGGCGGTGTCACACCGCCTGAAGGCGGAACTACAAACTTTTAAAGTGCAAGTTTCATCATATGAACAAGCCCTGAGCTTTTATGAAATTGAACTCAAGCTTCTGTTCGTCATCCGTATCCTCATCATCATCATATGTGAATCCGGGATTCCGCCATCTCACCGTGAAGTTTATACATCTCACCCTGGCTGTGTTCCTCCCACAGTTCGGATCATTGTTCGCCAGCACTTCCCAAGTCATGGCAAATCCCTCGGGCGTATCTTCTTCATGGGTGCCCAGCTGCAAGTCAGGATGGGAGTTCGCGTCAGTGTCCGCATCAAAATCCACCTTTTTCAGCAACTCTATCCGGCTGACCGCCCGCATGGTGGCTTCGCTGTATCTCTTGGACACGGTGTTGCCGCGAATGGCCGTCACCTGCATGCTCGCAACCCCCAAAAAACCGACGGCAAAGACAAACATCGCGATAATTGCCTCAATCAGGGTAAATCCCTGTTGCTCACTGAGTCTCTTTCTGATCATCTCAATCATTTTCCTTACCTCACAAGCGGGCGTATTTATAAGTTGGAGTCCCAAACAGTCTGGAAGCTCATTTTGGGATGGATCCCCAGTCGTCCTGCGGGACTGGACAAATTGCGCATGCCGACCCCGGCAATGAATTGCCGGGCTGTTCTCACAAGTCCCTCCGGGACAATTCCCCCAACTTGCAAACGCGCCCCTCACAAGCCCGCGTTTCTGCATTGAACCACCTCGGAGACCAACATGTGTTTATGGTTTCTGCTCGGGGTGATGACTTTGTTCCCTACGACATATCGGGTGGTTTCATTGTAAGTTGGAAAGAATCGCTCTGATCTGGCCAAAAGCCATATCTTTACGGCTCTTATCCTGCTGACAGTGATCGGGCCCAGAGAAACGCCGTCCAGCGTCTCACCATCTGATGAGTCCGCAAGGTTTATGGCCCCGTCATCATTTGTGTCGAGTCCTCTGTCCAGTCCGCCATCGTCATTCGTGTCAATCGCCCAGATCACATGGCCATTGGGTGACAAGTCCAACGATCCGTCAAGATCCGCGTCGTATGCATATGCGAGTCCGACCGCATGGAGGTTTACGGCGATACGCTGAAACCCGCCACCGCTGTCCAGCGCCCTGCCTAATGGCGCGATCCCCGCATCTGCAATGCCATCCTCATCCTCGTCATTCGCCGTGCTGAAGCCGAAAGCGACCCGTTCATTGTCATCAATGGTCCCATCGCCGATCCCTTCGCCGCTTTCATCTACCCTACCATTGTCGTTATTATCCTCCCCATCTTTTGTGTCCATGGAAAAGCGAAGTTTGCTGGGACCGGCATCCATTATCCCCGCGTCGCTTGACTCTGTTGGGTTGTAGCCCGCCATTCGGATTTCTCTTCCCATATGATAGATGGCCCCCCTGAGATTCTGCTGCATGAAGACGATCTCCTGTTGCATGATGTGAGACTGGCTTTCAGACTCAAAAGCGGAGATGATGAATATCATGATGATGCTTGCGACGACCAAGACAACCAGCGTCTCAATCAGGGTAAATCCTTGGCTGCATAACTTTGATGATTTGAATTTCATAAGTCTGCTCCCTATTTTTCTGGTTCACATGTCTGGACAAAAAGTTTCCGCCATCTACTCAAATAATGAAGTTATGCCAAGCACTCACCCTTCCTTGCCATATTTGATTGCTCCGGTGGAATATATTGAGACTTTGTAGTAGAGATTTCGGTTATTTTTCAGAAAAGCGGTTGAATTTACTGTGGTGGTCAGGCCGATAGAATTGTAAGTCACCGTGTTCGCGGTGAACTCTTCGCCTTCCGGCGCTTGTAGCTTCACCCCGCTTCCATAATTCTGAAGTTCGACGGTTTTAAGCGTTTGGCCATCAATGTCAATGGCATACTGATTGGCATCAACACTGAAGGTGATCGTACAATCCGCCTTTTTTCTGATGGCCGTCATCTTTGCAAACTGTAAATTGGTGTAAACATCCATTGTGGCAGATTTCAGCCTGTAATTCTCTATCATGACCCAAAAATTGGGTATGGCAATGCCTGCGATGATCACCATCATTGCCATCACCACAAACAACTCTATCACTGTAAAGCCGGCTTTCCTGTGTGCCATTTTTTGACTCCAAAATTTGGCATCTTTCATTTTGCCTGAAAGGTTTCAGTTTGTAGTTCCGCCTTTAGGCGGTGCGAGACCGCCTAAAGGCGGAACTACAAACTGGAATGTGAACCCATAAATGAAAGATGCCCAAAATTTATGTTTTTTAACTGTGTGCAGGACAAAGAACCCGGCTTTTTCCCGAACGGGCCGACTCCCCAACTGCAGGGAAAAGCCGGGTTTCTCTCCCACTCATTTTTTTTGTCCTGTACTCAGATTTTTTTGATGGAAAACCCCCGCATGTCTATATACAAGTTCCATGCCAGACACGCCCTTTTCCATAAAAAAATTTCGGGCCATGACGGGAAAATGGGTTTAATTGACTGAACTAATTGGAAAAATCAACTCAGATAAAAATATTGGCACGTTCAAACCTGACCGCACCTATAAACTCTTTTTACAATACGCCTAAAAAAAGTTTATAGCTGAGTTTCACCGTTAGCAGTCAGCTAAAACCTAATGAACCATGACCAAACAACATCCCGGCCCACGCTCGTCTCGGATTGGCAAATCCGA
>JAOZRQ010000501.1 GCA_029940115.1 Desulfobacterales bacterium | reverse complement strand
AGGGGGAAAAGATGAAAAAGAGACAGGTTGTCATGGCGGTTGTCCTGATGGTGGCATGCGGTGCGATGTCTCCGGCTTGGGCGTATGACTGTGGTCCGGTGACAGAAATCTCACAAGAGGAATGTGAGGCCTTGGTGAGTCTTTACAACAGCACGGACGGGGACAACTGGGCCGACAACGCCGGCTGGCTGGTCTCAGACACCCCCTGTGACTGGTGTGGCGTGGAATGTGAGGAGGGTCGGGTGACGACACTCTGCCTGAACCGAAACAACCTGACCGGGACCCTCCCTCCTGATCTGGGAAACCTGACAGGTCTGGAGAACCTCGACCTGAGCGCCAACGACCTGACCGGGACCATCCCCCCGGGAATCGGCACACTGACCGGTCTGAGGCGACTCAGCCTGAGTTCGAACAACCTGGGCGGGACCCTCCCCGCCGAGCTGGCGAATCTGACCCGTCTGGAGAGACTCTGCCTGAGGGGCAACCCCGACTTGGCGGGACGCCTCCCCCCTGACCTGATGAACCTGGAGAACCTGACCTTCCTCTGTTTCAGTGACACCGAGATATGCGAACCCGGAGATCCCGATTTTCAGAACTGGCTGGACACCATCTTTTCATTTGTCGGCCCGCCCATATCCTACTACCTGCGCACGGTGATCTGTGATGGCGAGTTCACCTGCGAGAGCGTGACCGACATCCCCGAGGAGGAGTGCGAGGCCCTGGTCGCGCTGTATGACCACACAGACGGGGACAACTGGAAGTTTCGCGCCGGCTGGAAAAGGACGACCACCCCATGTGCGAAGATCCCGGCCAACAGATGCTGGCGCGGCGTGGAATGCGCTGACGGCCATGTCGCCATGATCGACCTCCCAGGAAACCACCTGGATGGGGAGATCCCGCCGGAACTGGCCAATCTGTCCCATCTTGGGTTCCTCTCCCTCGCATGCAACCAACTGACCGGCGAGGCCGACCTGACCGGCCTGGACCAACTGGAGCAGATATGGCTCTGCAACAACCAGCTGACCGCCGTGTCCGGGCTCGGCACCCTGGGCGGTCTCAGGGAACTCCGGCTCTGCGGCAACCAACTGACCGCGCTGCCCGGGCTGGGCGAGCTGACCGGACTCGAGTATCTCAACCTGAGCCACAACCAACTTGAGTGGCCCATCCTCTTCGAACTGGGGACCCTGACCAGTCTGGCCGTGCTCAGACTCGACGACAACGCGCCCCTGTCAGGACCGTTGCCGCCCGAGCTGACAGCCCTGTCGCTGACCGAGTTCGGATTCGGCAACACCGCGATGTGTGTGCCCGAGGACGCGGCGATCCGGACATGGCTGGGCGGCATTGACCTCATGAGAGGGACGGACCTGACCTGTCCCCCCAACCATCCGCCCACAGGGATCACCCTGACCATCACTGGCGTGAACGAGAGGGAACCCGCGGGCACGGTCGTGGGGACCTTTGACACGGTCGATTCTGACACCGATGACATTCACACATACGCCCTGCTCTCCGGTGGACAGACCTTTGCCATCTCCGGCAGTTCCCTTGTGACCGCGCTCGTTCTCGATCATGAGACCCAGGAGACATACCCTGTCCGGGTGGGCGTGGCCGACAGCAAGGGGGCGGTCCTCGTCAGGCAGTTCGACATCACGGTCATTGACGTCAACGACCCGCCGGACGACATCGGCCTGGATCCCGGGAGTGTTCCCGAAAACCAGCCGGCCGACACCGTCGTGGGCGAGCTGATCGCGTCCGACACCGAACCCGAGGACACCCACACGTTCACCCTGGTCCCGGGGGAGGGCGCCGATGACAACGGCCTTTTTGAGATTGACGGGAACACCCTCGTGACAGGGGAAATCTTTGACCATGAGACCCAGGCGGGTCACACCATCCGCATCCGCGTGACCGACAACGCCGGCGCATCCTTTGAAAAACAATTGGTCGTGGCCGTGACCGACGCGAACGACCCGCCGGATGACATCAGCCTGGACCCGGGGAGCGTGGCCGAGAACGAGCCGGCCGACACCGTCGTCGGGGAGCTGACCCCCTCCGACCCGGATCCCGATGACACGCACACGTTCACCCTGGTTCAGGGCGAGGGGGCCGACGACAATGGCCGTTTCAAGATTGACGGGACCCGCCTGATGACGGAGGAAGCTCTCGACCATGAGGCCGGGACCAGCCGCACCATCCGGGTGCGGGTGACCGACAACCGCGGGGCCTTCCTTGAAAGAGCCTTTGCCGTGAGCGTGAACGATGCCAATGACCCGCCCTCGGACATCACCCTTGACCCCGCCACCGTGAACGAGGGGGCGGTGCTGGGAACCGTTGTCGGAACCCTGTCGGCCGCGGACCAGGACGCGGGGGAGACCCACACATGCACGCTGGTTCCCGGAGAGGGGGCCACGGACAATGGGTCTTTCCAGATTGACGGTGCCGACCTCATCACCATGGCCCCATTTGACTACGAGGCAGGGAACAGTCTCAGCATCCGGGTCCGCGCGACGGACTCCAAGGGGAAATTTCTTGAAAGGCAACTGCCTGTCACCATCAATGACATGAACGATCCCCCGGAAAGGATCAGGCTGAACGGCCGGACATCGGTGAGTCTGGCTGAGGACAAGCCGGCCGGCGCCCGGGTCGGCAGGCTCACTGTCAAGGACCCGGACGCGGGGGACACCCATGCCTTTCACCTGGTCATCCATCCGACCGGGGGATCCTTGGACAGAAACCTCTTTGACATTGTCGCCGAAAACAATCGGACGCACCTCACAACAAAGGCCGTCTTCGACCATGAGACCCGGGACACCTATACGGTTCATGTGCGTTGCAATGACGCCGGCGGGGGATCCTGCCTCGAGCTTCTCACCATCACCATCAAGGATGTCAACGAGGCGCCCACGGGGCTCGTTCTGAGCCACAACCGCACCCCCGAGGGACCGGCCGGCACCGAGGTGGGAACCCTCACCACATCGGGAGACCCCGATCTCGACGAGACCCACACATACACCCTCGTCATTGGTGAGGGGTGTGACGACAACAACCTCTTCCGCATTGGGGGGGACACCCTCACCACCCGCTATGAACTCGACTACGAGACCATGAGTCACACCCATGACATCCGGGTGCGCACCGACGACGGCCGGGGCGGCACATACGAGGAGAGCTTCGTCATCCTCCTCGAGGATGTGACCTATCCGCCCACCGACATCCTTCTCAGCGGCAGGGAGGTGGCTGAGCGGCGGCCGGCCGGCACGCCGGTCGGCATTCTCACCAGCACGGATCCCGAGGACCCGGAGGGTGAGGGCGAGTATGGGTATGAGCTGATCGGGACCGGATATCCGGACAACGCCCACTTCTCCCTGGATGGGGACATCCTTGAGACCGCGGCCGTGCTTGACCTCGACATGAGGGAACGCCACACGGTGGGCATCCGGACCACGGACAAGGACGGGGACACCCTCGAGCGGGAGTTCGTGATCTTTGTGGCCCCCCATGAGGCGCCGATCCTCTCCTCCCTCTCCGCGACCCTCACGCCGATCACCGAGCGGGAGACGGCGAACAACGGGGACAGCGTCGCCGAGATCATCGCAGACGGCTCCGTGGGGCTTGCGGACGGCTCCCCGGTCCGGGGCATCGCGGTCACCGCCGCGGACAACCGCAGGGGGGCATGGCAGCATTCCGAGGATGGCGGTGCGGGATGGCGGGACCTGGACGACGTCGCGGACTGGAACGCCCGCCTGCTCCTCGCGGATGACGCGCACCGGATCCGGTTCGTTCCGGAACCCCTCACCGAGAGCCGCATCACCCCCGCGCTCACCTTCCGGGCCTGGGACATGTCCACGGGCACGGCAGGGGAGACCGCCGACACCGGGGGCGGCGGCGGCAGGCGGGCGTTCAGCGAGAACACCGCCGACGCGTCGGTCAGGGTCTCGGGGACGGATGTCACCGTCCGCATCCGGGGCACGGTGAGGGACGCCCACGGCGACCCGGTGGCCGACGTTCCGGTCTCACTGCTGTCACCGGACGGCTCCCCGGCCGGAGAGGATGTCACAGGCCCGGACGGGCAATATGACATCTCCGGAACCTGTCTCAAGGATCAGCCACACACACTCGCCGCCCAACCCGGGACCGACTCGCCCCATGCGGACTTCGCCGAGCCCCTCTCCTTCAGACGGGACGGGGAGGTCACCCGGGAGATCATCCTGATGGGAAGGGATGAGAACTCCGTGATCCGGGGACAGGTTCGCAACAGCGACGGCAGCCTGCCGATCCCCGGCGCGCAGGTCGAGGCGCATTCCGCGAGCACCGGATTCTGGACCCGGACAACGGCCGGCCCCGACGGCGTCTGGGAGATGGACGGCCTGCCGGACGCATCCGACTATGAGCTGAGGGTCACCGCGGACGGATATCTGATCCGGGGAAGGACCGGCCAGTCCCCCGGAACCTCGGTCAACCTCCATCTCGACGCCGGCGGCTCGATCCGCGGCTGGGTGCGGGATGCGGACGGAAGGGGACTTGGGGGCCGCACGGTGGAGATCGGGTCGGAGTCCTCGGATTTCCGGACCGCGTCGGTCACGGACGCACTCGGCCATTACGAGGTCCCGGATCTGCCGGCGGACGATCTTCACACCGTCACCGCGCACGCCTCCGCCCACACCTCCCTCTCCGAGCCCGGGAGGCGCACGGGGGAGACGGTCAACCTCACCTTCTCCCCGCTGACCGTCCGCATCGCCGCGGACCCGCAGACGGTGTTGCGAGGTGAGGCGTCCACCCTCTCCTGGACGTTTTCCGATGCGGAGAGCGCGTATCTCAACAATGGCATCGGCACAGTTCATGAAGACGGGTCCGAGATCATTCATCCGGAGAGCACCGTCACATACACCATCACCTCCGTGGGGACCGGGGGCACGTCCGCGGCCGATGTGACGATCCGGGTCACGGATGCGGATCTGGAGCCTCTGGGCATCAGCCTTTCGGACCCGGCGGACACCCAGACCCTCGAACTCACCGGGACCGCAAGCGTCACCATCGCCAACCACGGCACCACCGCGGTGAGGAGGGCCTACGAGGTCATCCTCTTTGAGGACATGAACGGCACCGACGCGTATGAGGCGTCGGCGGACCATGTCATCGGCAGGGCCGGCGTGTCAAAAGGTCCCGAAGGCGGGGACACGCTCGAACTGTCCATTGATCTCCGCACGACCCTCCGCT
>JAOZRQ010000500.1 GCA_029940115.1 Desulfobacterales bacterium | reverse complement strand
CGGAACTGCAAACTTTTCCCATCCGAAAAGTGCAAACCACTTTTCATATGAAATGGAAGGATGCCTGATTTTGTAACCTGGACATTATTTCTGAAATGGAGCACTAAGGAACAGGTGAAGGCGATGCATGACTTCATCCTTGATCCTTCACAATTCATCATTTGCAAAGGATAGGATGAAGGGGAGACTCATCCTTCATCCTTACATAAATGGGAGGGGACAACCATGACAAACAGTGACACCAAAGACATTCAGGCAAAAGAGAAGCAGGAGGTCGCCACCCCTGCGGAGGGAATCAAACCGGGGCCGATCTTCACGCCGGTTGTGGACATATTTGAGACCGACAACGAGATCACCCTTTTGGCAGACATGCCGGGAGCCACATCAGAAAATCTCGACATTGACCTTCGGGAAAACATGCTTACCCTCTCCGGCGACGTGGAAGTGCCAGAGGGTCCCGACGAGGGGGAGATATTCAGGGAATACCAGACTGGCAGGTATTACCGGCAGTTCACCCTTTCGGAAATGATTGACCAGTCGAAAATAGAGGCCGGACTGAATGACGGCGTACTCAGGCTCACCCTTCCGAAAGTGGAGAAGGCCGCGCCTCGCAGGATCACGGTCAAGGCGGCATAGGGCCCCGTTTGTAGTTCTGCCTTCAGGCGGTGCCGCACCGCCTGAAGGCGGAACTACAAACTGGCTCTTGATCAAGTTTGTGTTGATGATGCCTTCTCAACGGCGATCAGGCACAATTCGGTTTTTCCGACATTCTCCACCGTGGGAGAGGAGTTCTGGGGAATGCCGACGGACCCAGCCTGATTCAGAATCATGGCTTCTTTCCCTATCGTGACGCTGGCCGATCCTTCTGTCACGAGCCATTGTCTGCTCCCCTCACTCGGCTCGACAGACAGGGTCTCGCTTGGGTAAATCACGATACGTTTCACCGTCATGTCATCCGCGCGTTCCAGAAGTTTATGATATCCCCAAGGCTCATAAACGGTGGTATGAACTTGGTATTCCTTGCGCTCCCCTTCCTTCAAGGTGTTGACAATGAATTTGACATCCCGGCTGTTCTCCATGTCTGACACAAAGACAGCGTCCGGTGTTTCCACCACCACGAGATTTTCCTGGTTATTTACGGCAATCAGCCGCTCATGTCCCATGACAAAGCTGTTTGTGGTGTTTTGCAGGATCACGTCCCCGGTGGCCACCACATTCCCGTCTTTGTCTTTGGGCAGAAAATCATAAAGGGATTTCCAGGAGCCAATGTCGCTCCATCCGAAATCCGAAGGAAGGACCACGCCCTTGCCCGTCTTCTCCATGATCGCATAGTCAATCGAGATGCTCTCGACCTCACGGTAAGTTTCAAAGGAGAGACGGCCCCGGTCTGAGAGCAGTTCCCGCATCTGCCTGAGCATGTCTGGATTCAATTTCCCAAATTCCTTGAGTATGACAGACGCCTTGAAGGCAAACATCCCGCTGTTCCAGAAGAAGTTGCCTGCGGCCAGATACGCTTTCGCTGTCTTCATATCCGGCTTTTCCACAAATCTTCTGATGACAAACGCATCTCCCGCAACGGTCTCAGAGGCTTCGATATATCCGTAGCCTGTCTCCGGATAGCCCGGCGTGATGCCAAAGGTGACAATGTGATCCTGCATGGCGAGATCAAAGGCTGCGTTTATCTTCCTGTGAAACGCGGGCACATCGCCGATCACATGGTCCGCGGGAAAGATGAACATCACCGCATCCTCTTCCCTTTTGAGAATCTCCAGAACCGCCAGCAGAATGGCCGGCGCGGTGTTTCTTCCGCAGGGTTCGTCAATGAGCTTCCCCTCTGCGGAAATGTTTATGGCTTCCATATCCCGCATGATCTCATTGGCATGGGCCTTCCCACAGACAATCCGCACCTTTTCCGGAAAAAACAGGGGAAAAAGCCGTAAAATGGTGTGCTGGATCAGGGACGCGTCCCCGAAGAAACGGACCAGCTGTTTGGGAAAAAACTCTCTTGAGACCGGCCATAGGCGTGTGCCGCTGCCGCCTGCCAGCAATACCGGGTATGCGTTGAGGATTTTATCCGTCATGATGAAAAGCTCCTATCAAGTTCAAGATGGTTCCTGATGCTAGAGACTTCAACATAATGTTTGTCCAAAATCGAAATGACGAACCCCTGACAATAAAGGGTTCGGAAAATCGACCGTGGACAATCTTTTTGTTGAGGACTATAACTGATTTTGCGGTGTGAAGCCGTTTTTTGAATGCAAAGGACGCAGAGGCGCAGAGATTCGGATCAGGCATGAATCTCATGCTCGGTTCATATCCCCCTTTCACGCTCGGTTCGGATTGCCAAATCCGAACCACCTCCGCCGGAGCGCCGGCGGGAGCGATTCTCTCCACGCCCGGTTCGGATTGCCAAATCCGAACCATATTGTCGTTGACATAACATCAATAGCATTTGTTGTCAAGACCTTTCCCAAATTTTTCCATGTGGGGCATGGAATGTCGGAAAATTTCTGCCTGGGCACTCATATGCAAATACCTGAAAACATATGGCCAAGTACTGACACCTCGCCCCTCACCGGACGTTTTTTTTAAACCAACCCTTCATGTTTGACTTTATTATATGAAATGGCTATGACATGACTTTCGGGTAAACGAAGATAATGGTGCGATCAAATGATAATCTCAAGAAATGTGCATCGTAGCTATCTGAAATAACGTGCCTCAGAATGTGATTATCATTTAAATGCAACATAATTGACAATACCCGAAAGTCATGTATGATCAATTATTACATGTCAAATCCCAAGCTCAGGCCGGAAACATGATCAAGGAATGCGGGGGATTGGGAAATGTCGGTGAGATGGATAAAGCCGCGCTATCGGGATCAGTTTGTAGTTCCGCCTTTAGGCGGTGCGAAACCGCCTGAACGCGGAACTACAAACTTGAGTTATAGGAAAAATGAAATGAAACCATTATCTGATCCGAATTTGCCGAAAGTGAGTGTGGTCATTCCCGCGTATAACCACGAGAGATATGTGAAAGAGGCGGTTTGCTCCGTGTTGGAACAGACCGTCACGGATATTGAGGTCATCATCATCAATGACGGTTCCACCGACAAGACCCATGAGGCGATCCAATGCATTGCAGATGAGCGAATTCAGTATTTTCACCAAGAGAACCGAGGCGCGGCCCATACCCTGAACCGGGGAATCCGACTCGCAAAGGGTCACTATGTCAGCATCCTCAACTCGGATGATCGGTATGAGCACCACCGATTCGAGGAATGCCTGAAGATTCTTGAAACTGATCCGTCCCGCCACGCGGCCTTCAGCCATGTGGAATTCATTGATGACCAAGGAAATCATATCAGACACCAAAGAGGCGCGACGGAGAACTGGGCGGATCATCATCCGGAACCCTCCTTCAAAGGGGAAGGGGATATCCTTCTTGATCTGCTCGCCGGCAACTTTCTCGTCTCCACCTCGAATCTGTTTTGCAGAAGAAGCGTATTTGACCGAATCGGCCGCTTCTCTGATTTGAAATACGCGCATGATTACGACTTCTTTCTGAGGCTCTGCCATCATTTCAAGGTCGCACTCATTGACATGCCGCTTTTGAAATACCGGCTCCATCCCGGAAACACCATCCGGGAGAACGAGGCCGAGACAGATTTTGAGGTGGGGCTTCTCCTTTCCGATTTCTTTGTGAATCACGATATGAGGAAATTTTTTCCTGACGAGGATCGCCACACGCTGATGGCAAAGTTTTTCAATTCCATCCATCCATGCAACTCGGAGCGGATGATCATGACGCTGCTCCTTTTCGGATTGACGCACAACACGCGTGAGGCATTCTCCGATTCCCTGACAAAAGAGCCGGACAACCCTTTCAGAAAAGCCTGCATCGGGCATTTCAGGAATCATCTGGATATGTGGCAGGAATCCCAGCGGGCCTGGAAAAAATGGGCCGAAACCAATGATCGTCTCATAGAGGCCGATGAAAAGCTGGCAAAGGCAGATGAGGAGACAAGGCAGTCATGGCAGGAATCGCAACGGGCTTGGGAAAAATGGCGTGAGACAAACGACCGTCTCATGGAGACTGAGAAACACTTGGTGCAGGCGAAGAAACAGGCGGATAGGTGGCAATCGGATTCAGCCGTAACATGGCGAAAGCATACCGAAATGAGCCACGAACTGGCAGAGACCCGGAGAGAAATGTCCCAAGCAAGGGAAGAGGCTGAAAAGTTCCGCCGAAGTTCAGCGGATGCGTGGGAAACATGCCATCAGGCAGAGGAGAGGTTGGCTGAGGCAGAAAGACGGATCAGAGCCAATGAATCCGCTCCTGAAAATCGGCAGATGAAAATCGGCAGACAACAGACAACAGGCAACGGACAATTTGACATATCCGTGGTGGTCCCTGCCCATGAGGAGGGGATTCTGGCCCATCCCACCATGGAGAGCATCTTCAGAGCCATGCAATATGCGGCGGCGGACAGGGTGAAAAGCGAAGTGATTGTCGTGCTGGACAGGCCTGACCCAAGTACCGAGGCGTATTTCAGCCGGTATGAGGATGCCGAGGTCAAGCGGTGGGTCGTTGATTTCGGAGACCCGGGACTGTCGAGAAATTACGGGGTCCAAAGGGCCTCCGGGAAGTATGTCGCGTTTTTGGACGCGGATGACCTCTTTGGAAAGCACTGGCTCAGGGCCGCGTGTCGGAGGATGAAAGAAGATGACAAGGGGTGCGTGTGTCACCCGGAGTATGTGATCTGTTTTGAAGGGGAGCATCTGCTGGTGCGATATCAGAGCTCCGACGATGAGGCCGTCTGTCTCGGGAATCTCATAGAACACAACCACTGGACATCATTCTTTGTCACTCAGCGATCCCTGCTCATGGAAAATCCGTTCATGCCGACCCCCCAGAACTCCGGTTTCGGGTATGAAGACTGGCATTGGCTTTGTGAGGCCATTGCAAAGGGCATCCCTGTCCAAGTCGTTCCGGAGACCTGCGTGTTCTATCGGCGGAAGCTCCATGGCTCACGCCTGTCTCGACATAACACCGACAATGTGGCGACCCGGCCGTCAAGATTCTTTGAGCCTGAAATATTTTCTTCGATGATGGGATATAAATCTTTTTAACCGGACAGTAAATATTCGGTAAACCCCGTCCTCGCTCCCGCCGGATTGCCAAATCCGGCGGGATGACCGTTCGGGCCTGTCGGC
>JAOZRQ010000499.1 GCA_029940115.1 Desulfobacterales bacterium | reverse complement strand
GTGAAACGTGAGGCGTGAAACGTGAGGCGTGAGGCGTGAAACGTGAGGCGTGAAATGTGAGGTGTGAATCACGCATCACAAATCACGCCTCACAAGTCACGCCTCACGCCTCACAAGTCACGCCTCACGCCTCACAAGTCACGCATCACGCCTCACAAGTCACGCATCACAAGTCACGCCTCACAAGTCACGCCTCACAAATCACTTCATCAGCCCCACCTCTTTATAATACCTTATTGCACCCGGGTGAAACTGGGCTGAGGCTGAAGGGTTTTCCAGCATTTTTTCTTTTTCCAACGCCTTAAAAGCCACATGAAGGGATTGGAAATGCCCGAAATTTTCAAAGACTTCTTTGACAATGGCATAAGTGATCCTGTCCGACACCCTCGCGGATGTGATCAGGGTGGCTCTGACGCCGAAGGTGTGAATGTCCTCTGTGTTCACCGCGCTCCGGTAATACTTGATGGGGATGAGTGTCCTGACATAATACGGATATTCCTTTACCAGCTTTTTGGCGACATCGTTCATTGGGATGATCCTTACTTTCCGCTCCCCTGCAATCGCACTGAGAATGGCGCCGGTGGGATGTCCCACGGTGTAAAAGAACGCGTCAATTTTACCTGCTTGGAGAAGCCTCGGTGCCTCGGAAGCCTTATCTTCCAATGCAATCAGGTCTTTTTTGTAATCCATCCCGGCCGCGGTCAGCGCGTCAATGGAATTCTGGCGGTGCCCCGAACCAGGATTGCCGAGATTCACCCGCTTTCCTTTCAGATCCATGATCGTTCTGATGCCTGCGTCTTCGGCCACGCATAGGGTGCATGCCTCGGAATAAAGGCTGAACATGGCTCGGAGGTCCCCTTGGGGGCCTGCTTCCTGCCAGTCTGCTCCGCCATAAGTGGCCTGATGTTGTCGGTCTGACTGGGCAAACCCGAAATCGAGTGTCCCGGCCAGCACCGCATTGATATTATACACTGACCCGTCTGTGGATTCCACAACACACCGGATCCCGTACTGTTGGCGTTTCCTGTTGACGATGCGAGACACCGCGCCCCCGGCCTGATAAAAAACGCCAGTAACGTCTCCGGTGCCGATGGTGACGGGGGTATCTGCCTGACCATCTGCCGGCGCGTGTCCAGTGGAAAGGATCAGACAGAAAAAAATCATGATGCCTGCGACAAATGTATGCTTCATGTTGCCTCCTCTGAAAAAAGCCAAGTGTTCTAGGTAGGCCATTAATTGCCTGCGACAAATGTATGCTTCATGTTGCCTCCTCTGTAAATTGAAAATTGAAATTATTCGATTGAACATCGCTCCACCACTTTCCCCAAATATTTCTGAGGCATTTCAAACATGACAGGTGTGTTCCGGATTGAATTCAGCTTCATGATGAGAAAGTTCAGCTTTTTCATGGTCCGATATTTTTCAACCGTCTCCCCCATGCCGGCCAGCAGATCCTCAGTCCGTCTGATCTCTTTTTTCAATTCAAGTTCCGGGGGGATGCAATCGGCATTTTTCAATATTTTGAAGGCAAGACGGAGGTCTTCGGAAACATAACGGTCCTCCTCAAAAACAAGCGGCTTGCCAGCATGGGACAGGTTGTCAAACTCCCCTTTTTTCTGAGCTTTCCGGATCCGCTCTTCCACAACTCTTTCAAAACCTGGAAACATGGCCTTTCCTTTTCACTGATTATAACGCTTTTTGGGGAGGCCCGTGCCCCTTTCCCTGCCCGTGGGCACGGACATGCCCGTCGCCTGTCAACTTGCAAAAGACTTACGCTGTTTTTTTCGTGACTGGCAAAAGACTTGCACCAGCAAAAAACATGTCATTCCGGGCAGATGGCGCGCCCGCAACGGGGCACGGGCACCCTGAATCCGTTATGATCAGTACGTTCCTTCAAGCACGTCATGAATTATTCAGTCTTTATCCAAAACATCCCGAATGGCTTTCGATATTTCTTTTCTTGTAAAGGGTTTTAGCGCATAGCCTTTGGCGTCTGCGTTTATATTTTCTTTAATCAACCCTTCTTCAAAATATCCACTGGATATAATCACTTTTACGTCCGGATCAAATTCAACAAGCTTCTTCAGGCATATTTTGCCTCCCATGCCGGACATGCCCAAATCAAGCAAGATCAAGTCGATTTCTTTGTGTTTCTCAGAATAAATGTCTATTGCTGATTCCCCGGTATCCGCTGAAAACGTTCTATATCCAAATCGCTCAAGCATTGACTTTGTGAGACTTGTAATAGCTTCTTCATCATCAACGATCAGTATTGTTTCCACGCCCTTTGATAATGGCTCAACAGAATCCTTGTCTGAAGCTGATACTGTTTGGCAATCCTTGACAACAGGAAAACAAATCCTGAAAGTTGTTCCTAACCCTACGTCACTATAATAGGAAATATGTCCATTATGACCTTCTATAATGCCATAGATAACAGATAAACCAAGACCTGTGCCTTTCCCAATCTCTTTTGTTGTAAAGAACGGATCAAAAATGCGTTCCCTGTTTTTTTCATCCATTCCACAACCTGTATCTGAAACTGTCAGGATAACGCATTTACCCTCTTTTAATTTTTTGGGTTTAGCTGGATGTATATCAACAAACGTTTTATCTATGACACCATTCGCCGTTTTGATAGTGAGAAGCCCCCCATCAGGCATTGCATCTTTTGCATTAAGGCACAAATTCATCATTACTTGTTCTATTTGTCCCGGGTCTGCCTTTATGGAATGTAAATTATCAGCAAGATCAAGTTTTATGTCAATCATACGAGGTAAGACTCGATCAAGCATCTTCTTTATGTTTCGTATTTCAGCATTTAGATGAATCGTATATAAACTACTTTCAGATTTGCGGCTGAATGCCATAAGCTGTTTGACAAGATCTGCTCCTCTTTGTGTTGATTTGATTATTCCTTGCAGATTCTCCTCATCTTCAGGTCTTGCATCATCCATTAAGAGTTCAGCATTACCTGATATTATATAAAGAAGATTATTGAATTCATGGGCTATGCCTCCGGCAAGAATCCCAACAGCTTCCATTTTCTGAGACTGACGGAGTTGTGACTCCAATTTTATTTTTTCGGTTATGTCGCGAAATACAAGTACTGTGCCGATTATTTTTTTCTCTGAATCCAAAATCGGAGCACCGCTGTCAGCAATAATTCGCTCTGTTCCATTTGCAGATATCAGAACTGTATCATTTGCAAGCCCAACGACTCCTTGGCAATCAAGTACTTTCTGTACAGGATTTTCGCAAGGTTCCCGGCTTTTTTCATTGATTATATGGAAGACAGCGTCAAGCGGTTTACCGTTGGCATCTTCAAACTTCCAACCAGTCAATTCTTCGGCCACCTGATTAATCAATGTGATTTTTCCTTCAACGTCTGTGGTGATCACTCCATCACCAATTGAAGCCAGGGTAATGGCAAGACGTTCTTTTTCAGTTTCGAGATCTTTTTCAGCCTGTTTTCGCTTGGTAATATCTGAAGTTACCGCAATGATATAGTGCTCGTCATTAATTTCAATTAATTCTGCTGATTGCAAACCGTTGAAGACACTCCCGTCCTTTCGCTTATACAGAACTTCAATATTTTTATATGAGCCGTCCTTTAAAAGTAATTCCTTGATTTTTTCACGATCATCTTTATCTACCCAGAGATTTAATGATAAAGATGTCCGGCCTTTGATCTCTTCCCGTGAATAACCGATAGTTCTGCAATACATATCATTGACATCATAAATCGCACCATCTTCAAACCGGGTCAAGCTTATCATTGAAGGTCCAAGGCGGAATACGCTTTGATACATTTGTTCAGAAGATAACGAAAAATCGTGCTTATCTAAACTTGTCATAGATTCATGCTCCTTAACTCCCTGTTCAGGATGCTGAATTTTTTGTGACAATTTACTGTACAGGACAAAAAGTTGTGGGTGGCAAGAAACCCGGCCCCCGATAAAAGATGTCGAGGGCAAGTTTTTTTCCAGAACGGGCAGATTCCCAAACCGCCAGAAAAAGCCGGGTTTCTTTCCCACTCACTTTTTTTGTTGTCCTGTACGCAGGACAATTTACTGATTATAACGGAATTAGGGGAGGCCTGTCTCATCTTCAACGCAGAGACGCGGAGTCACGCAGAGGAGACTGCCCGGTGACCTCCCTTCCGGACTGCCGATGACCCGGTGCATCTCCGCGTCCTCTGCGTTGAAGACAAACATGGGCCTCCCCCAAATCCATTAGAATCAGCAATTTATTATTATTCATCTTAGTTATTTTATAATTCCGGCATTTTTATAACCCATGACAGACCATTTTGCCAAAAGTTCCATGATCGTACTGAATACATCAAGTTGTTCAAAAGGCGACCCCCTAAAAAATTCTTTCAGACAGGGAACAAGATCATTTTCATCTCTGTTCCTGTTCCATGCAGGAACCAGGACGCTCTTCCAATTCATATATCTTTCCTTTTGTTGTTCAAATATCTCGTGAGCCTCTTTTCCTTTAAAAAAACCATAATGTGAGAATGCCGCACACTGAAAATCAAGAGATAAAACCTTTTCTGTTGATTGAAAATATTTTTCCTCAGAAAAATCAGGTGTAATATGCGGGCTGAGATAGGTTTTACCCCACAGATAGTCACCGGGCATGTCTCCTGGAAAAAGCGTTTCAGAGACACAATCATAAACAGAGATGGAATCATCGCTATGACCTGGTGTATAAATTATCTGTAGTTTCATATCTCCCAAATCGAGTATTTCGCCATCCTCAAAAACAGTTACATTATTTATCGGTTCATAAACAACATCAGTATACAATTGATTTATCGGATTAGGGTCTTTTAAGCGAGTTTTGCCTATCCTACTAGTTATAACAGTGACCGATTCATTTTGGCCGAATGCATTTAGCAGTGCTGACAGACCACCCATATGATCATGATGATTATGGGTGATCAATATGTAATCGGGAATGATTTTCTTTTCTTTCAAATAGGCTACAAATGAATCTGAAAATTCCTTTGTTCCCGTATCTATAATTACATTTTTATTGCCCTTGATGAGATAGATTCCACAAAAACAATCCAAACCCATCATTTTGGTATCAAATAAATGGATGTTTTTATATCGGGTACAATTATGCATTGTCGCATCCTTGTTTAATTGTTAAATGTTTATGCTGTGTACAGGACAAAAAGTCGGGAACGGGCGGGAAACCCGGCTTTTTCCCA
>JAOZRQ010000911.1:243-1455 GCA_029940115.1 Desulfobacterales bacterium | reverse complement strand
CCGGAGTGCCTTGTGCGTGAATCCAAATCTTCATCCGGAGTGCAAGGCTTGCCTTACAGCAATTCGCAAATTTGTCCCTCTTTTGCAAAAGGAGTTGTCGTGACACCCTTCACAAACAAAATTGATGTGCCTGTTCAATTTCCTGTTGACTTATCATTTTATTAATTGTATTTAAAAAATATCAAATGGGGACAGTCTGATATCTGTAACATACTTTTGATGACAATGGCTGAAATTATTTGGCCTATGGGGTGTTTGTCCAGTGGTTTTCTTGAAAAATCTGCTGGCCAATGACCGCCATAGAACTCTGTAGAGCTGAAAGGACAGAGAAACCCGATTTCTGACGCGTTGCCGCGTCATGGAAACCAAGCTTCTCTGTCTGGAACTCTCCAGAATCTTCCAACGGCCCTGTCATAAGGGGACTGTGTATAGGACAAAAAAATCGGGAACGGGCGAGAAACCCGGCTTTTTTCCAAACGGTCCGACTTCCAAACTGCAAGAAAAAGCCGGGTTTCTCTCCTCAATCACTTTTTTTGTCCTGTACAGAGGTAAGGGGAATGACAGTGGGTGCATGTGCAAACCGGCCATCCAGCGAAAAACTCTCAAATTGACAAATACGCCCATGCCGTTTCAGTTGATGTTCAGAAGCGTGTCACAGATTGAGGTGGAACTTGGGGTGATGAAAATGTTGCCAATGTTCCCAAAGGTTGATCTCAGTTTTGTTCCCCGCATTTTGCAGGTGGCTGATTTTCAAGCCAAAAAAATGAGGGGGAGCAAAGACGGGATCACAATCGGCAACGGGCGCATTTGCAAGTTGGGGGAATTGTCCCGGAGGGACTTGTGAAAATAGCCCGGCAATTTAAGGTATCTCATCAATTCGGTCAAGCCTTAGGTGGAACCTGTTAAGTAAGTAACGGTGATTGGATAACCTCTGTTTGCCCTTGATCTTCGTTTTGGCCATCCACCACACGTTGCTCCCGCCGGATTGCCAAATCCGGTAGCAACTTGGGTTTGCCAATCCAAGCCGAGCAAAGTGGCCCCTCTGTTTGGTGCGGGGGATTTGCCAATCTCCGCGAGTTGGGTAGGCTTGATGCCAATCCCCGCGATCTGGGTGGGCGGCCTGTACAGGGCGGGGGATTTGCCAATCCCCCGCGAGCTGGGTAGGCTTGATGCCAATCCCCGCGATCTGGGTGGGCGGCCTGTACAGGGCGG
>JAOZRQ010000911.1:0-143 GCA_029940115.1 Desulfobacterales bacterium | reverse complement strand
GGGATTTGCCAATCCCCCGCGAGCTGGGTTATGTTGCCGATGCAGGGATTTGCCAATCCCCCGCGAGCTTGGCATGTTGCCGATGCAGGGATTTGTCAATCGTTCGACGGCTCGACTGAGCTCGCCGAAGTCTGAGCTCGCCG
>JAOZRQ010000498.1 GCA_029940115.1 Desulfobacterales bacterium | reverse complement strand
CATCCAGCATCAAGCATCAAGCATCCAGCATCAAGCATCCAGCATCCAGCATCCAATTTGGACAACAGAGAATGAAACAAGAAAACAACAAAAAATACGGTGCGGACAGCATCAAAATTTTGGAGGGTCTTGAGGCGGTCCGCAAAAGACCTTCCATGTACATCGGAAACGTGGACGTCGAAGGGCTTCACCATCTCGTTTACGAGGTGGTGGACAACAGCATTGACGAGGCCATGGCAGGATACTGCGACCTGATCCAAGTGACCATCCACACAGACAACAGCGTCAGCGTCGAGGACAACGGCCGGGGAATCCCCGTCGGCATCCACAAAAAGGAGAAGGTCCCCGCCATCGAAGTCGTCATGAGCAAGCTCCATGCCGGCGGGAAGTTCGACAACGAATCCTACAAAGTCTCCGGAGGACTCCATGGCGTGGGCGTGTCGGTGGTCAACGCGCTCTCCTCCCTCCTTGAAGTGGAGGTCTATTCCGGCGGAAATATCCATTGCCAAACATACCAGAAGGGCATCAAGGCAAGCGAACTGAAGGTCACGGGCAAGACAGAGAAGCAAGGGACAAAGATCCGCTTCCAACCCGACACCGACATCCTGAACACCGACCAGTTCTCCTTCGACATCCTGATCAGACGGTTCAGGGAACTCGCCTTTCTGAACAAGGGGGTCCGGATAAGGGTCGAAGATGAACGCTCGGACAGAAAGCAGGAATACCATTATGAGGGCGGGATATCCGAATTTGTCCAATATCTGAACAAGCACGCCACCGGGTTGCACGACCCGATCCTCATCCAAGGGGAGCGGAATGGTGCCCAGATCGAGGTCGTCATCCAGTACAACGACACATTCACCGAAAAGATATTCTCATATGCCAACAACATCAACACCATCGAGGGCGGATTCCACCTCATCGGGTTCAAGGCCGCGCTCACCCGCACCATCAACCAGTACGCGGCCGACGGGAACCTCCCCAAGAACATGAAGACAAAACTCAGCGGAGAGGACGTCCGGGAGGGGCTCACCGCGGTGATCAGCGTCCGGCTCATGTCCCCCCAGTTTGAAGGCCAGACCAAGACCAAGCTCGGAAACAGCGAGATCAAAGGCCAAGTCGAGTCCCTTGTCAACGAAATGTTGGGTGCCTTTCTTGAGGAGAACCCCGCCGTGGCCAAGAAGATCCTCGCAAAGTCTGTGGATGCCGCCCGGGCAAGGGATGCGGCCAAGCGGGCAAGGGACATGGCCAGAAGTAAGGGGTCCCTCATGGATTCGACGCTCCCCGGCAAGCTTGCCGACTGCCAAGTCTCCGAACCCGCGGACAGGGAGATATTCCTCGTGGAGGGGGACAGCGCGGGAGGGAGCGGAAAGCAGGGGAGGGACCGGCGGTTCCAAGCCATACTCCCCCTCAAGGGAAAGATACTGAACGTCGAAAAGGCGCGGTTTGACAAGATGCTCCGGAGCGAGGAGATCAAGAACATTATCACCGCGCTCGGCACGGGGGTGGGCAAGGAGGAGTACGATGTTGAGAAGCTGAGATACCACAAGATCATCATCATGAGCGTCGCGGGGGATGAGCCGACTCTAATCGCGGACCACACAGGCCAGACAGAGTTTGTCGAGATCGGCAAGTTTGTGGATGAGTGCATGGAGGGCCGGCGCATAGCCGGCCATCACAACGTCATCTCCTTTGACCCGGTCACCCACGCCACACGCTTTCGTCCCCTCAAGGCCGTGATCCGCCATGCCCATCAAGAACCGATGCACAAAATCACCACCCGCCACAACCGCTCGGTCAAGGTGACATCCTCCCACAGTGTCTTTGTGCTTGAGGAGGGGAAGGTGGTGACCAAAAAGGGAAATGAGGTCCGTCCCGGGGACTGCCTCGTGGCAAGTCGGCGTCTGCCGCGTCCGGAGAAAAGCCCGGCGCGGGTTGATCTGGTGAAGACATTCTTCAACGCGGGACTGACCCAGTCCCTATACCTGAAAAGCGAGGAGGTGCGACGGGTTGCCAGTCACCGGGTCTTGGCAAAGGTGAGCCGACCGGATCAGTGGAAGGAGCCAAAAGTCAGGCTTGATGCCAAGGGGTGGCGGACCCTGGTCACCCAGCGTCAGACCGTCGGCATCTCCCAAGAACAGGTTGCGGCCGTGTGTGGTGTGCGCCAGCCGATCACCATCAGTCATTGGGAACGCGGGATCAACCGACCGATCCTGCCCGACTTCCTGAACTATGTCGAAGCCATTGGCGGGAACGACAATGTCGCTTATGAGACCCTGCCATCCAAGATTGAGGAGCGTCTTGCCCAAGATGATTCGAGCAAGAATGCCCATTGGCGCGTGGTCAGCTGTTACAAGCGATTTGACGGCCTTGCTCAGGATGAAATCGCCCAACTGGGTGAGGACGTGGAGATCGTCCCCCAAGCACACAAGGAAAAAGCCTTTCCCCGCCATCTGCCCATCACTCGCGAGCTGATCTGTTTTTTGGGGTGGTATCTTGCAGAGGGAAGTTTGAGCAACCATCAGGTCAGCCTCAGCTTGGGCAAGAAGGATGAGCCGTTTCTGCCGGAACTCACTGCGGCCATCGAAAAGGTCTTTGGTGAGACCCCGCGGCGTTATGATGATACGAGATATCCCGGCATCAAGTTTCATTTTCACAGCGTCGCCGCGGCAAGGCTGATAGAAGCTTGGGGGATGGGCGGATGGTCCCATGAGAGGAAGATTCCGGACATCCTGTTCAGTCTGCCGGAAGCCTTGCAACTTGCGTTTCTCGAAGGCCTTTTTCTCGGCGATGGTCATGCCTCCGTAAACCGCATCGCATTTGGAACGGTTTCCCCTGATCTCAAAGATGGGTTGCTCTATCTGTTGGGGCAGTTGGGCATAATCGCCTCTCTCACAAGCCGTTGGCCCTCCGATCCGCCCGAAGCCACTGTTCAGCCACTGAGCCTTCATGTACATATGATTTCCGTAGGCGGTAAAGAACAACTTGAGAGATGTCGGCTCATTTGGCAACGTCACCCCAACGCACGACGATTGAAAGAACATCTGGCACATCCGGCAAAGACAAGACATCCATATGTTCCCATTGGTGAAGACTTGATGGGGTTGAGGGTCATTTCCAATGAAGATGTTGAACGAGTGGGTGACCATGTTTATGATTTTTCCGTTCAGGATGATGAGAATTTTGTCTGCGGAACTGGCGGACTATGTGCCGCAAATACTGACGCGGACGTTGATGGTTCTCACATCAGAACCCTCCTCCTGACCTTCTTCTACAGGCAGATGCCGGAGGTCATCGAAAAAGGCCATCTTTACATTGCCCAGCCGCCCCTGTTCAAGCTCGGCAAGGGGAAAAGCGAGGTGTATCTCAAAGATGAGCAATCCTTCAACGAGCACATCCTCAAACGGATATGCGGTCTGAAGGGCGTGAGGAACGGACAGGGGGAGACCCTGCCGGAGCACAGCATGTATCTCTTTGTCGGGGACCTGTCGGAGTACCTCTCGGTGCTTTCGGTCTTGGCACGACGGGGAATTCCCCCGGAACTGACCGAGCTTCTGATCCGGAAGGGAATCAGCGACAAGGCCATTCTGATCGACAGGAAACGGATGACCGCCCTGCGGAAGTCCCTCGCCAAGGAGGGGTATGACGTGGGGGAACTGACCTGGAGCGACGAGCGCGGGGTCCATGAACTGACCGTGATGCTCGAAGCCGGCCAAGAAGAGACACCCAAGGAGGCCATCCTCATGCCGGACAAGGAGGAGGTCAAGCCCGTCAAGATCGGCAGGGGGCTCATCCATTCCCCGGAGTTTCAGAAGTGCCTGAACCTCTCCAAAAGGATATTTGAATTCGACCATCCGCCATTCTCCGTATTCCCGAAGGAAAAGGAGGAGGATGCGGTTCATCTTGAGGACAAGAAGGCGCTCCTCCGCTTCATGATGGAAGATGGGAAAAAGGGCCTCGCCATGCAACGCTACAAAGGACTCGGCGAGATGAATCCCGAACAGTTGTGGGAGACCACCATGAACCCGGAAAAACGGATCCTGCTCAAGGTGAAGGTGGAGGACGCAGTGGATGCCGACGACATCTTCACCCTCCTGATGGGTGACGTGGTGGAACCCCGGCGCAAGTTCATCCAGGAGAATGCCCTTGAGGTGAGCACGTTGGACATATAGGGGAAGGATTAAGGGGGAAGGACTGATCATAACGGATTTAGGAACCCGCAAACTTGAACTTGAACTTGAACTTGAACTTATGCTTGAACCTTAACCCTTAACCCTTAACCCTTAAGTTTAAGTTCACGTTCACGGACAGGGCCTCCAAGAATGACAATGCCAAATTCAATATTCAAAATTCTGATCGTTGACGATGTTTCCCAGAACATCCAGATGATTGCCAACATCCTGAAAGAAAAAGGCTATCAGATGGCTTATGCCAAAAGTGGCCGTACGGCGATTGAGCATACCCAGTCCGTCAGCTTTGACTTGATCCTTCTCGACATCATGATGCCGGGCATGGACGGATACGAGGTCTGCGAAAGATTGAAGCAGGCTCACGACACAAGGGATATCCCTGTCATCTTTCTGACAGCCAAGACAGAGCCTGAAAGCATTCTCAAGGCATTTCAGATAGGCGCGGCCGACTATGTGACCAAGCCTTTCAACTCATCCGAACTTCTGGCAAGGGTGAGGACCCACCTGAGACTCAAACAGGCCAGGGACATCCAGAACCGCCTGATCTTTGAAAAAGAGGCCCTGATTGCCGATCTGGAACGGGCGATAGAGGAAATCAAGACCCTGCGGGGATTCATCCCGATATGTTGCTCCTGCAAGAAGATCCGAAATGACGACGATTACTGGGAACAGATCGAAGTCTATATCCAAAAGCATACCAACGCCATATTTTCCCATGGCCTCTGCCCAGATTGTGCCGAAAAGCTTTATCCCGATCTTTTCAAAAAGGTGAAAGAAAAGTATTAGGGATCTGGAAAAGACTGATCATAACGGATTTAGGGGAGCCTTAAACTTGAACGTGCACGTGAACATGAACATGAACGTGCACATGTTCACGTCAGGATTCAAGTTCAAGCTCAAGTTTGCGGGCACGTTCATGTCGGCAACTGTCGGGGGCCACAAAGTATTCTCCCATTGCGGCTCCGGCCCGCCAATGCGGGCACTGGCATGATTCGCATGTCAATGCCCCGAAGGCGGACACTCCCATCTGCAGCTCGTGGCTGACTG
>JAOZRQ010000497.1 GCA_029940115.1 Desulfobacterales bacterium | reverse complement strand
CTCCCGCACACATCTGCGTTTGTCTGCGTTTATCTGCGGTTCATATCGGAAACCATTAGAGCCAGGGGCAACCCCTCATCGGCCATTGCTTTTACAACCGGATCCTCATCCCCTCGGCTGATAAAAGAAAAACCGTCGCTTCCTCTTTCCAGCATCCAGACTTCCTCGGGTGCCAGAGCGTCAACAACGCAGGGCTGATGCGTAGTCATAAATATATTTCTGTTCCATGCGGAGGACAACATTACCCAAATTGTCTCCCTGAGGGTTAAGATGTTTATGAGGGACACCGCTCCGGATGATCCGTGCGCTCCCGGGAGTAAAATATGACAGATGCCAGTTTCTGACATATCGCCTGAGCCATGCGGCTTTTCCGTATTCCCTGAACGCCCCGAGCGCATCAATGCCCGGTTGCCTGTCATCTTCCAGATTCACAGGTTCCCGGACATATCCGCTGTTTTTCTGTTTCAGGGAAAACCCCTGACCCCGTTCCAGTTTCAGAAGACAGAGCGGTTCGGGTCTGCCTTTTTGTCTTTGTGACAAAGATTCGGATTTCACGCAGGGGATATTGCACTTATCCAAAGCAATCGTCAGTTCGTAATTCGTGCGGGATGGAATTTTCCAAGTATTCGGAACTTTGGCACAGAGCGTATGCTGTAAGCTCTAACTTACAGCTCATTCAGACGCTCGCGCAGAAGATCGCTCACCTCGTATTCACACGCGTCCGCGTATGTGGCATGGGGAAATCCCGCCAAGAGGTGTGCCACCAAGTCCGCGGTCACCCTGAACGGCTCTCCGTGTCCCGGAACAATCACGTCGGCATTCTTGATGATCATGGCCACGCTCTGCCATGTCTGTATGATCTCCTCGGGAGAATAGCCATTGGGCCAGTAAAAGCCCCACGCTCTGAGCCATTCCTCATCCAGAACCGCATCCCCTGTGATCCACACCTCCCCTGAGGCGGCGCAAAAGACCAGCGCGTGGAGTCTGCGACTGTGGCCCGGGCAGGAGACGGCGGAAATCCCCGGCATGGCGGTGTCTCTCGGATCAAAGTGGGGAAAACGTCGTCTTATCGCGTCACGCGGCATATGCAGACGATGATCCGAATGGGGATGGGTGACGAATATCCGGCCGATGTCATCAAAAGAGAGTCCAAGCCGGTCCAAGCGGTTCTGTGCAGACTGAAAGCCCCTGAAAGTAAAGCAGGGATCGGTGAGCACCGTGTTCCTTGCCGAGACCGGCGCTTTCTCCGGCCATACCAGGACAGCCGTGCATCGGTGCTCCAGAGACCGGACCCGCCGGCCGTCCGGCTTCAGGATGATGGTTCCCGATTGAAGGACATGATATTGATGCATGATGGTTGATGCATGATGGCTGATGGTGGATGCCTGATGTTGGATGCTGGATGCTGGATGTTTCTGGTTCTAACGGTTTTTGTGGTTTCCGACACGGGATGAAATTGTGATCCGCGGATGAAAGCGGATGGCCTGTGCCGGGGCTCATCCGCGCCCATCCGCGGTTTTGTGGAGGTTGTCTCAGACTGGCATTCAGGATCGTGACTGTCTGAAATCACATGCAACCACAGAATCCGTTAGAACCAAGGATGTTTGATATTGGATGCTGGATCCTTCCCCCTTAACCCTTAACCCTTCCCCCTTAACCTTCACCCTCATCATGGTCCATGTCAATTTTGATGATTTCCCTGCATTCCTCGTCTTTGGGAATGCGGAGATATGTTGTGGTCTTATATTCTTTCTGCTCCGCGATCTTGTTCAACTCCCTCTTCATTCTCTGCGCGGTTCGTTCAATCAATTTCAGATATTTGGCCATGGTCTCCCGGGGCCATTCATAAGAGGATAGCGCCAGCTGGGAAAATCCCAGGATCGCGGTCAGCGAACTGTTCAGTATGTGCCTCACGGTGGCTCCCATCACGGTGACCCCCTCATTTCTGGCGCTCTCAATCCGCTCCTCTTCAGTCTTTTTCTGACTTGTGATATCTTGGGCCAGCATCACCACTTCGGTCTCGCCGGTCTTTTTGTTCGTCATCGGCACATATGTGATCTGCAACATCTTGCTTCCTATTTTCTCTTCAAGCACGAGAGAGTCCTCTGAGTCAGAGACCTTCTGAATCATCTCGGTGATATTCTGTCGGAGGATGGTTTTGTATTTTCTGCGAATGACATCTTCGGGAGTTTGGCCGAACCATTCGGTGCTCGCCTCATTCACAATCAGAATGTTTCCGCCGCTGTCAAAAGAGATCATCAAATCCTTGATCGCGTTGAACGGAATTCTGAGAGACTCTTTTGTTCTTTCCAATTTTTCCACCAGTTCAATCAGCTCTCTCACTTCCTTTTTCAGCAATTTGCTCTTCTGCTCAAGCTCCCTGTTTCTCTGTTTGAGGCATCTGTTTGTGTTGGCGGAATCATGACTCGCCTTGAAGACCAGAGCGTAAATCGGGTTGACGTCCTCAGGCATTTTCGGTGCCACCTCAAATCGTTCCAGTTCTATGATCAAATCATTTTCCACTCTTTTTGAGGTCGAAGAGAGGATGAGCCCCCGGTCCTCCTTTGCCTCAAAGAATTCAAAGGCAAGGGATGCCGCGATTTTTTTGAAAGCGTTTTCATCTCGTCTTATATCTTCTGCCGGATCAATCAGCGCGATGTCAATAACGCTTTCCTTCCCTTTTTTGCTTGTGTCAATTAAGGCACAGAATCTGAGATCGGAGTATTTGTTCAACTTGATCATTTGGCATGCCCTGACGTGATGCGTGATGCGTGATGCGTGAACTCAGCTTTTTTTGTCCTGCACTCAGATATATTTGACAAAATCCCAAATCGCCTCATGAACCTTATGCGCGCCTTCCCCGAGAAGGATGCCGTGCCGGTCAAGGTTGAAGAGGAGGTACTGCTTCTCCTCGGATCCGAGAAGTTCATATATCCTTGCCGAACCTTTGTGATGGACGACCGGGTCCTTGAATCCTTGGGCCACGAGGGCCGGCACGTTCACCGCGGAGAGTCTCGGTTCAAGATCGTCCATGAGCGTCTCGATCTCCCTGATCCCTGAAATCGGATTCCGGTGATAGTTGATGTGGGGGTTTTCCGGCCTGTTCTCCACAAATTCCTTGATGGCTCCGAGGCGGACCGCCTTCATCAGCCGGTTCCATGTGTCCACCGCCGGCGCGAATCTCGCGCCAAAATCTTGGAGCCGCATGGGAGGACAGACCGCGAACACGCCTTTCACCGCGTCACCGACCCGTGCCGCGAGGTCGAGGGCCAATGCCGCGCCGGTGGAGAAGCCGCCCACAATGACCTGATCGCATAAGTTGCCGATGATGCCATAGCCTGTGTCCACCGATTCGATCCAGTCCTTGTATCTCCTTGTGGCCAGATCATCTGGGGATGTCCCATGCCCCCGCAACCGGGGGCAACAGACCCACACGCCTCGGTTGGCAAGGTATGTGGCCAACTCCCTGACCTCCAAGGGAGCAGCCATGTATCCGTGAATCAGGAGCACGCCGATCTTTCTGGAGGCGCCTTGGAGGAGAAAGGGCCTCCCCACATCCTTCTCCTTGGATTCCCCTTCAATGTAAAATGTCTTGTAATCCTCCTCAAATTCGACGGTCGCCTTTGCCAGCAGAGAGTTGACCACCATGCGCCTCACCCGGGCTTCGGAGAGCCAAGCCAGACGGCGTATCTTCCGCTGGAGCAGGGTCAGGGGTTCCACCTCGTTTGCCATGACGGAGATCGGGTTGTCGAGACGTATCCGATGAAAATCGAATCCCGCGGTGAATCTGGACGCGTCCTTTTTTAGTGATCCGTCATCTCCCCGCGTGACAACCCCCTTTTCCTCGGCAATGGCGATGAAGTCTCTGTACTTGTTGTAGCGGTCATCTGTGAGGAGATGCACCTGATCCGCACAGAGGCTGGTGTGAAGGCATGTTTTCGTCTTGTTCAGATTCTGGGATGCCACGAGAAACGCGCGTCTTCTCAGATCATCCGCGTTTGTCTTTTCAACAGGCATCCGTTTGAGAAGGGAGGCGAAGATGTGATCATGATTCACGGTGGTCATGCTGTAAATCTCGGACATGTACGCCTCCATGATCTCCTGCGCGGTCTCCCGCATCATCTCGATGGATGGGATGGCATCGTCAAAATTGATCTCGTGTATGGTTGACAGATCCTGTTTGATGGACGACTTGTCCATGAATTCACTGATGTGGATCGGGGGACCGAAGCGTATGTCAATGTCCACACCTGACAGCAACATGGTGCCTTCTGTCATGATCTCCTCTGTGAACCTCTCCGGGATATCCTCCACAAGGAGCGAGGCGAGCCTGTTGATGATGTTTTCCCTCGCTCTTATGGGATAGTAGGTCAGGTTCACCGGGACAATGCAGGTATGCCTGTCAGAGACCGACTCGATCCGGTCCATGCCAAAGAGACCAAGCAGGCGTTCTGCCTCATCCGGGCATTTTTCGGCCATATGAAAGATGCGCTGGCGGTAAAATTCGGACCGGAGCGCGAGGGAAGCCGCGCCGGTATGGGGCCGGTGGTTTCCCCGGGGCGATCCGACCACAAAGCGTCCCTTTTCAAAGACCTTCTTGCTCTTGACCATGCGGCCCTCGGGGAAGATGATCCAGTTGGCCTCCCCGGTGAGCAGGCTTTTCACGATGATCTGATCCCGGTCCGGGTTCTTCGTGGAGAGCGCGCCCACCTTGTCCAAGTACGCGCCCAAAGTCCCTTTGAAAAGGCTGTAATCCGCAAGAGACCAGATGGGAACCCCTCCGGTGAGATGATAGATGAAGTTCGCCATCAGCAGGGTCTCGATCCGGGTGAAATGGTTGATCGCGAAGATGATCGGCCCTTCACTCGGGATATTCTTCTCTCCATGGATAAACAGCCTAGCTCTCGAAAGCTTGGAAAACGCTCTGACGACAAGCCCGGAAGTAAGATATGCGAAACGGTTCATGGGGTTCTGGGCTCTGGGGTTATGAGGAGTCAGACCAGCGACTTTAAGACCAAGGAACTGTGACCGAACAACTTCCCATTCCCCGCTCCTGCCGGAAGCTGACATCCTCCGATTAAAGACGTCGGGGACAAGTGTCGGGGATTGGCAAATCCGGCAGGCGGTTCGGATTTGTCAATCCGAACCGAGCGTACCGGGGATCTTATTTGGTCACGATCAAACTCAAGCATCAAGCATCAAGCATCAAGCATCAAGCATCAAGCATCAAGCATCAAG
>JAOZRQ010000910.1 GCA_029940115.1 Desulfobacterales bacterium | reverse complement strand
AAACTCAGAAACTCACAAACTCACAAACTCAGAAACTCACAAACTCACAAACTCATAAACTCTTTAAACTGATTTACATAGGAGGTGAACATGGTTAAGAAAGGACTGATTTTGTCGGCGTTGATCCTGATGGGTTCCGCCGGCGCACACGCGGATGAGGTGAGGATCGGATTGAACTATCCGGAGACCGGGCCTTACGCGGCCTTGGGAGAGCCCCAGATCAGGGCGGCGAACCTCGCGATTCAAGAGATCAATGCGGCGGGCGGCATCGCGGGAAAGACGATCCAACTGGTCACCCGGGATACGAAATCGAACGCGGAACGCTCCAAGGCGACGGTCGGCGATCTGATTGACAAGGAAGGGTGCCAGATGATCTTTGGCGGCGTCTCCAGCAGTGTGGCCATTGCCGGCGGGAACGCGGCAAGGGAGAGACAAAAGCTCTATCTCGCCACCATGACCTATTCCAACGCCACCACGGGCAAGGCTGGGCACAAGTACATCTTCAGGGAATGCTACAACGCCTGGATGGGGGCCAAAATCTTGTCAGACTATCTCAGGGGAAACCATTCCGGGAAAAGATACTTCTATATTATCGCGGACTACACTTGGGGATGGACCACTGAGGAATCGATCCGAACATTCAGCCTGACCCTGTCCCGAAAGCGGCATAAGCGGGTGCTGGTCCCCTTTCCCGGAGCCACGGCGGAGGATTACAAGAATGCGCTGAAGAAGGCGGAGGCATCCAAGGCGGATGTGCTGGTCATCATCATCGCGGGCAAGGGGATGGCTGACGCGTTGAAATCGGCCACTGAAATGGGCATCAAGCAGAAGATGGCGATTGTTGTGCCGGCCTTGTCCCTTGGCATGGTCGAGGCGGCCGGGCCCAAAGTCATGGAAGGCGTCGTCGGCGCCTCGCCGTGGTGCTGGCGGGTCCCCTACGGTTTCGATCATGAGAGAGGCAAGCAGTTTGTGGAGAAATTTGCGAGCCGATACCATTCCTACCCTTCCACACCCGCAGCCTCAGCCTACACCAATCTGCATCAGTACAAAGACGCGGTGGAGCGGGCCGGGACCTTTGACACCAAGGCGGTGGTCACCGCGCTTGAGGGACACACGTTTGTGTCACTGAAAGATGAGCAGATGTGGCGTGACTTTGACCATCAGTGCATCCAAACGGTCTATTCCCTGAAATGCAAGCCGGAGAGGGAGGTGCTGAAGGACCGGTTCAAACAGGATTATTTTGAGATCATGAGCACCATGTCCGGCAAGGAGGCGGCCATGGACAAGGCGCGTTGGATCAAGGTCAGGAAGAAGGCGGGCGTGCCGCCAAAATTGGAATGGTGACGCCCACTCCTGAAACCCGGTTCGGATTGGCCAATCGTTCGACTGAGCGTTCGACTGAGTGTTCGACGACTCGACTGAGCTCGCCGAAGTCTGAGCTCACGCCGAAGTCTCACGC
>JAOZRQ010000496.1 GCA_029940115.1 Desulfobacterales bacterium | reverse complement strand
CAGTGCCGGCAATGTATTCATCAAGATTGGTGTGGCCGTCGCCGTCTGAATCTTCTGATGCGTCTGTGTTGACGAGAGGATTGAGGCCGTAATCAATTTCCCATGCGTCGGATGTGCCGTCACCGTCGGTGTCAGGCTTAGTCGGGTCTGTTTCGTTGCCATACTCCTCCGCGTCGGATAAGCCATCATTATCATGGTCACCTGACCCGTCCTGTGAAATGTCGCTGAAGTATCTCCTTTCCCAGTCATCAGGCATTCCATCTCCATCTGTATCACCAGAAAGAGCAACTGAAACAGATTCTCCCGCATATGACACACCGGAATCCGAATGAATATCAGCAACTAAAACTCCGTTGCCATCTTGTTTGGCTGTCAGCGTCCATTCATAGCTGTCACTCTCATAACCCGGAATACTTCCAATGCTTACTGGTGAAAGGGCTTTGTCATCAAGGAATTCTGGTCCCCTTAACTCCAAAGTCACATTATTTGCAGGTTTCCCGCCTGCATTTTTAATAAAAAGCCTTACAGTAAAGGGTTTCCCAACCTCACAGTTATCATCCACCTCCATATGAGCTCTTAGTTCAGGTTCACCCAAAACCCTGACTTTCGTTTCAGAAACGCTGTAACCTATTCTTTTATTGAAGACATTTATCCCAATTTGATAATCAGCGTTCCCATTACCTATGAAATCAAATTGATGAGTGTGGCTTTCTTTACCCTCAATTATCGGTATCTCAATAGAATCATCTCCGATAATTGAGAATTCACTGGGATAAGATATTCTCAATTTAGTGTCGCCAATTGGCTCATCAGTGGGATTTGTGATCGTAACATCAAGATTAAATCTCTCTCCTGCCTTAATCTCCATTTCATCCACACTGGAAACAGATATCCCCTCCACCGTACAAGTATCGCTGACGAGAATGACGGTTGACCCATCAGATACAAACACTTGAAGCAAGTAATCCCCACATCTGCTGTATTCCGACACCGGGATTTCGATTTTTTTGGCGAAACTCGACTGAGGGTTTATCTCAATACTCTCAGCAACGCCATAAAGATTCATGGATGAATCAGGGATCGCCCCTCCATTGAAATTGGTGACATCTTTGACATAAAATTGGCAATCATACGTCACCACATCATCCGACGTGTTGCGTATCTCTATAGCCGCTGAAAGAGTATCTCCAAATGAGTAAACGCCATTACTGAAGCCCCCATTGAATGAAGCTTTTCGTGATCTGGAGGCCGACTTGTTGCGTTTGGATCTGGCTCTTGGAGAGAATTTAGGATCCAGGTAAGCATCCAGACGATCTATGTCCCCATTGACAGGATCATAGACCCTCATTCCAAATGAGGAATACTCTCCTTTATGCTCCACGTTACCTGTTTCTAAAGCGGTTTTAGTGACTTTTATCCCTCCCTGTGTTATGGGTGAGTTGACAAGACGGTAGAAATACTTCTCATCATACCAATCATCATGGGGATCCGAACCTATCGTCCCGTAATCTCTGATTCGAGCTATGGGAGCGGGACCGCATTCATGCTTGTCAGGTCCTTCTCTGTTCGAATTAAAATATGTAGCATCAATCGCGCACCAAGCATATCTTCCTCCCTTATATTCATAAGGGAGCCATACTTCAGTCCATTCGTGATAGTTCCATTGCGAATCGCCTTTATCCAATTCTATTATTCCATCTCCATCTTTATCGGAAGGACTTGTGCTGTTTCCAATCGCCCTTGCAGGTATGCCGATGCTTCTTAAAAGCGATGTGCTGAGCTGTGAGAAATTAAAACAATTTCCAAAATATGCTCCCTCCAGATCAATTTTGTTCTCCAACATTTTCTCCACGTTTGTCCAATCACTTGGAGATGTTGGATCACACCAATTCGACGCTTTGCCCGCAACATCCTCGCATTCCTTCACATCAGACCAATCTCCCTGAAGAATTCCATTGGGGTTTTGATTCCTATGGCTTAACCTTGAAATATAGCCCGCTGTTTTTCTGGCTGACTTCCTGATTCGAGGATTTTTGTCAACTTCACCCATCATAAATTCAAAAACGGTATCTGAATGATGTTTGGTAAAGTCATACTTTTCCATGATTTCAGGTCTTTTGTAATGATCGCTATAATACCACATGATATCCTCACCCTCAACATACTCCCTTAACTGATCATCCGTCAATTTCCATCTAAAAGGATGATAAACCTCTTGGTCATAATAGTGAGGATAATCACGATGCGAACCGTAAGGATTGAAAATAACATAGAATTCCTCAGTTTCATATTCATCATTTACGAGGAATTTATACTTACCCAACGCCAGATCGTTTTTCAGAAGAATGGTGAAGAGGGTTACTTTCTTTGAACTAGAAGGAATATCAATTGAATCGCTATCCACAATCCAATTATTTGATGGAGTTACAGATTCCTCCCAGCTATCGCCCTGAACGACGCTTCCCAACTTAATATCTATGTTACCAACTCCTTCACTGATAACATAGATTTTCACAGGGGAGGCCCGTCGAAGAACCGTTTGTCCATAATTCTCCGTATGGTGAACGGATTTGTTATAGTTCGATATAACTTCCAAACTCGGGTTACTACGAGCTCTGCTATCTTTTGAGTTCGTATCAACAAGACCTAAACCCACCTTGACGATTTTGAAATCAGAAGTGGCGGCTTTTACACCGTGATATACCCTAATGCCATATATGCCTGTTGCCGGATTACTATTATAGCGATCATTGATTGTGGAAGTATCGTCATACCACGGGTCATTGATATAAAAAGTGTCACCCGAATACCCTGTAATCACAACAAAATGCTGATATCCGGAAAGCCTGACTTCGGCAATCACAGGATGCCCGTTATCGAGTTCAGACCTGATTTTGTCAAGATCAGCCGGAACAGTCTGATAGTTATACCTTCCAGCCCATTCTGCATTTCCTCCGCTACGACCTGCGGCCACATCCCATTTGACCAGACAACCGCCACTGTATCCGTTGTTATTTTTAAGCCAATTGTTCATGTCCTGCGGGTCGGTGTCCACACCATAGTAATTGAACACCATCGCAATAGAACTGATAGCGCATCCGTGACTTCCTATTGTTTCAGGTGAGCAAGTTCCCAACTGGTCTCCAGCCCAGGAAGTCCGTCGCTGTCCGTAAATCGGAATGTTCAATCGCGTACCAGAACCGGGATCATCAGATGCCGCTATCGCAATCGTTCCCTCAGCACGTCTGGCTTCGGCATTATAATCAAAGTCTATCATCCACACCCGCCAGTCGCTTGCAGGGTTTATGCCATCTGGAATCGAAAGTGTCGCACTTCCGCTATTTTGGGCACTTTCTGTAAGGACTTGATAATTAGGGCCTTCATGTGGCTCTCTGTAAGAATCTCGCTTGATTGATATTTTCATATCAGCATCGGCCGGAATATCTTTCGTATCCCATTCTACTGTTATATCTTCGCCGATTTTATAAGTTCCGGAGGTCGGGCGAACATTGTAAATTTCAGGACTCGCATCCGGACAGCCGGAACGATCCTCACAATTCTGTTCTGTGGCCGGCTTTGTGCCGGAACAAGAGCTGTCACCCACCTGTCTGCCATCACTGCTGCGTTTGCAATAAACAGTGCGAGTCTGAGCACCGTCACCGCAGGTGTTGCTGCAACTGCCCCAGGAACCCTTGTACCATGAGTAACTTTCACAGTTGGAATAATCCGAGCATGAAGTTGAAGTATCCGGCTTGGGATCGGAACAATAGCTGTCGCTCACCTGTCTGCCGTCACTGTTGCGTATGCAATAAACAGAACGGGTCAGAGTACCATCACCACAGGTGTTGCTACAACTGCCCCAGTAACCTATCTGCCATGAATAAATTTCGGTAGAGAGGAGGATGTTTATGGTTCCGTTTGCATGTTCGGCATCGGCATCACCATCAACATCTGCAACCCATACTCGCCAATCACTTGCCGGGTTGATATCATCGGGAATCGGAAAGGTTGCGTTTCCGTCATTCCGAGTTCTCCATGTCAGAACCTGATAATCAGCATTTTCATCCTGTCCCCGATACGAATCCCTTTTGATCGAGATTTTCATGTACGCGCTGGATGGAATATCGTTTGTACCCCATCTTACGCTGATGTCTTCGCCGATATTATAGGTTCCTGAACTTGGTCGGACATTATAGACATCGGGATCTGCAACAGGACATCCTGTGTAATTTTCACAATACTGTCCGGTGGCCGGCTTTAAACCGGAACAATTTCCATCGCTCACCTGTCTGTCGTCGCCGTCACGTTTGCAATAAACTGTGCGAGTCTGAGTTCCCTCACCGCAGGTGTTGCTGCAACTGCCCCAGGAACCCCTGTGCCATGAGTAACTTTCACAGTTGGAATAATCCGAGCATGAACGTGAGGTGTCCGGCTTTGAACCGGAACAATTACTGTCACTTACCCGTCTGTCGTCACTGTCACGTTCGCAATAGACACTGCGAGTCTTTTCTCCATAACCGCAGGAATTGTTGCAGTCTCCCCAACTTCCTGTCTGCCAGGAATAGGTTTCGGAAAATTCCACATCAATCGCAATATAACCAACCTGAACCCAACTAATGCCGTTATCATGTTCAATATACGCATAAAAATATACGGGAAAATCACTCGTGTCAAATTCATTATCAAGATTAACGTCAAACTGAATAGCAGATTGTCCCACAGGAACCGATGTGTAATCAATCACAGTCCAATCATACAAATGCAAATAAAAAGTTCCTGACGTATTAAAATCTGATCCGTCAATCTTTCTCACCACGAATCTTGCCCTGCTTCCATTGATGCCGCAATACATTTTCAGCAACGGCATTTCCCAAAAACTGTCCCCGGTTTCGACCCATCCGCCTGGGGAGACCGTGTACTCAGCGTGTGAAGATGTGGCCATTCCAAAGCTGGCCGCCAACACAAAGAAAACCATCATAAATGTTGAAATCTGTTGCCTTTTCATTTTAAATTCTCCTTTCTTTTTTTTTGAAGATTTAAATTGCTATTTCATTCACATAAAGGGGGAACTCCTGCTCTCCCTTGTTCCCCTATTATGCAGGAAACTCTTTTTTCTTACACATAAAATCAGAAAAAGTTGAAAAAAGGTGAAGAGACGAGCCCGCAGACCCGCCTCTCCCAATTCATCATTCTCCCGACTTGCTGTTCACCACCCGCATAATATCAAGAATGCCGATGTAGCCATCCCC
>JAOZRQ010000909.1:460-1462 GCA_029940115.1 Desulfobacterales bacterium | reverse complement strand
AAGGGCGGTCCCATTGCCCTTCAACCTCCACAATTTGAGACTCATTGCCTTTCAAATGACAATACTCACAGAGAAGAATGAGACCTTCTCATCAATCTTTTTGAAATGGAAGTCAATGGGCCTGCTGGATTTTCTTGCCATTTCAATGAATCCGAGTCCGCCGCCCTTGCTGCTTTCATCGGGTCCCTTCTTGCGCCTCTCCTTGTAATACGCCTTGAGCTGATTTTTGTCCATTTTTTTCAATTTCGTCAGCTTTCCACGGAGTCTCTCCACCTTCTCGTTTTCAACCATGTTTCCGCTCAACACAAAATAGTGGTCATCTCCTCTGCCCACGGTGATTATGCCGTAACTCTCCTCAGCGGAATAATGGATGATGTTCTGCGCGTTTTCCACCACCATGGAAAAGACGCGGAGAACCGTTGACTTGCTCGCCTCTTCCAGTTTCATCTTCTGTCTCAGAGTCGAGCCGATCTCCACCATCAGCTCCTGTGAAAACGGGCCGCTGAAGCTCAAAAAGATCCCTCGCTCACTGAAATCCTTCTTTAAGGCATAAAGGTTTTTTAACATACTTCCCCCTTATTCCCAATGTTGCTGACTTGGGGATTTTTCCTGATTAGGGAGCCCGCGAACGTAACCGTGACCGTGCCCGTGCCCATAAACTTGAACGTAAACTTGAACTTGAACCTGAACTTGAACGATTCAATTCTATGTTTGGTTCAAGTTCAAGTTCACGGACAGAGCAACCTCCCCGAAAAGCGTCATGATCAGGATTTTTCATCCCATTAAAGGGGGCAAGCAGGCATAAGCCCTTGAAATGTCATCCCCCTGAAACTCTTCTTCAAAGGAATCCCGTCGGCAAAAGCGTTCAGGACTATAAACTTTAAGAAAAAAAATGTTCCAAAGAAAGGCTTCCTTCATTATTGTCTGAAAAGTGCTTTGCACTTTCAGATGAATTGAAAAGTTTGTAGTCCCGCCTTCAGGCGGTGCCGCACCGCCTGAAGC
>JAOZRQ010000909.1:0-450 GCA_029940115.1 Desulfobacterales bacterium | reverse complement strand
ACGCCTGAAGGCGGGACTACAAACTGAAAATTGTAAACTTCCGGAGTTTCCGACGATCCCGCCCTGTTCCCGCCACGATCCATTCCAAAAAACATCTCGCCCTCACCTGTGAGAGGCCAGTTCATGTTCATGCCGGAATCAAACAATTTCGCCTTTGTCCTGTCTGGAATCTCCAGCTTGGATTCTCATCCATGCATGTGTCGTCGCCGGGCGACATCATGGACGCTCCTATACTCAAGCGTTTCATATATGGATTTTGTTCACAAAGCAAGCAATATTTGGCATCTTTTATGGCATCCTTCAAAAAAATATAGAAAATGAATCCCGTTGTGCCCTGCTGTCAAGGGTACAGAGGGAAGTTGATGTGCCACATTGCATGATGCCCGAGGTTCCTTTGATGGACCTTGATCATCGTTTGGACCAACCTTGCTCGGCCTGGATTGCCAAATA
>JAOZRQ010000495.1 GCA_029940115.1 Desulfobacterales bacterium | reverse complement strand
CGATCCTCCCGGACATTTTTTTTCTGAGATCAAAGCCACCTTACTTACCTTATATGCAGGAAAGGCACTTTTTTTACATCCGGATCTGATTTTTTCCCCTGCCCGACATTTGGGACGGACTTTAATGCAAAAAAGTTACAGATAGGATACATATTCAAAAAAATCTGAAAAAAAATTTTTTTCCCGCCTGCCAGAATCTGATGACCTCGTCCGACTTTTGGACGGATTTTAATCCAAAAAAGTTACAGATAGGATACAGATTCAAAAAAAATCTGGGAAAAATGATTTTTTTCCCAAGGTGATCTGTCCGTCTGTCCGACTTTTGGACGGACTTTAATCCAAAAAAGTTACAGATAGGATACAGATTCAAAAAATCTGGGAAAAAAAATTCGCTGTCAGAATCTGATGACCTCGTCCGACTTTTGGACGGACTTTAATCCAAAAAAGTCTGTGTGCAGGACAAAAAGTCGCGAAGGCGAGAAACCCGGCTTTTTCCCAAACAGGCGGAATCCCCAACTGCGAGAAAAAGCCGGGTTTCTTTCCTCAATCATTTTTTTTGTCCTGTCCCGTAGGGACAACCGAGAATAGCCCGGCAATTCATTGCCGGAGTGAATTGAATCTCAAATTCCCTGTCCCGTAGGGACAATTGAAAACTTCAGAAGCCGCCAGCATTCCCGAAGCCGCGGTCGTCTCCGGCGAGATGCCTCGGCTTTCGACAGCCGGTCCGCGACGGGCCCCGAGCGCTCGGGCCAAAACAGCCGACCCGCAATGGAGGTACCCGCATTAAAAATCAGCGAAATCCGAGTAATCAGCGGCAATCCGCGGTTCAAGTCGGCGTCGAGGGAGCCTCGCGCCCCGCGGCGTGGATAACTGGAGCTTTATTTGTTGTAAGTAATTGGCCATAAATTTTTCTGTACCCACCTTTGTGCATTTTCTTTGTGCTTTTGTGTAGACATAAAATTCTGACCTGTATGCCTTTGTGTGGGATCTGCAATCCTGGAAAACTTCTGGCCAAATACTTATAATAAGGATACTCTCACTAATAAGTACTTGGCCATATGTTTTCAGGTGTTTCCCATTGTGAGCCGCAGATGAACGCAGATGAACGCAGACGGCGGACTCATCCGCGTTCATCCGCAGTTGTCCTCCCAAGAAAAATCCCGGAAAACTTTTGGCCGGGTACTTACACCACTTTGTAAGTTCGCACCCCCGCTCGGATTGACAAATCCGAGCCGCCGGATTTGGTAATCTGGCGGGAACCGAAGGGGTATCCAAGCGGTACACCGCCTGAAGGCGGAACTCCAAACTTTTTCAACGCCGAAAAGAGTTCTTTCATGCAACGAATTTACACCGTCTCAAAACTGACCGCCGACATCAAGCATTTGCTTGAGGAAAAGTTCCCGTTCGTCTGGGTTTCCGGTGAAATTTCCAACTTTCACAGTGCCCCATCCGGACATTTTTATTTCACATTAAAGGATGGACACTCCCAGATCAGCGCGGTGATGTTCGCTGGCCAGAACCGGTACTTGAAATTCAGACCTGAGGGCGGGATGGAGGTGACCGGTCTGGGGAAGATTAATGTTTACCCTCCCCGGGGTGCCTATCAGATCATATTCGAATATCTGGAACCGAAGGGGATCGGCGCGCTTCAGGTAGCCTTTGAACAACTGAAAAAACGTCTCTCTGATGAGGGGCTTTTTAGTGAAAGACTCAAAAAGCCCTTGCCTCACCTGCCCAGAAAGATCAGCGTGATCACCTCGCCCACCGGCGCGGTCATCCGGGATATTCTGACCGTGACAAACAGACGATTCCCGAATGTTCATATGGAAATCATAGCCGTTCGGGTACAGGGCGAAGGAGCGGCACAGGAAATCGTGTCAGGCATCGAACTGCTGAATATTCGAGGGGACGCGGATGTGGCCATCCTGGCGAGGGGAGGTGGCTCTCTTGAGGACCTTCAGGCCTTCAATTCGGAACGGGTGGCAAGGGCCATGTTTTTGTCAGATATCCCGATCATCTCCGCGGTGGGGCATGAGACAGACTTCACCATTGCCGATTTTGTGGCAGACACCCGCGCGGCGACCCCTTCCGCCGCGGCAGAGCTGGCCGTTCCGGTAAGGGATGACCTTGTGCGAGAATGTGCAAGGCTCACAACGGCTCTGAAAAACAGCCTTTACAGATATATGGAAGGCCGGCGCATGTTGTTGCATGAACTGACTCGAAGACTGACTGACCCTAAAAGGAGAGTTCGGGATTTGCGGCTGAAAACAGATGATCTGACCGCGCGGCTGATCCATGTTTTCACGAACAGCCTGCGCCGGCGGCGGGAACAGCTTTCATGGCGGACAGACCAGATCAAGGCCCTGAGCCCCACCGCGATTCTGTCTCGCGGGTACAGCATCACCCGGACCATTCCAAAACAAGTGATTGTCAGGGATGCAAAAACGGTAACCAAGGGGGAACGGCTTGAGGTGATGCTTGCAGACGGAACCCTGATCTGCCGCGTGGAAGATGCGGGGAATGGCCAAAGTGAACTTTTGGCCTTCAGAAAGTTGCCGCGTGGAAGATGCCGGGATGGCCAAAGTGAACTTTGGCCTCCGGAAGGGAAGGATGAAGGATGAAGGATGAAGGATGAAGGATGAAGTCCTTTCTTATCACTAATCTCGTGAGTCATAAGTTCTCTGGAAATCCCGAAAGGCATTCCCACAAGTGTCTGAAATTACTGGCACATGGGATTTTGTGACCATTTTGCAGCTGTCAATGATTTCAGCATGTTATGAGAACTTATGACTGACGAGCACTAATCCGTATGCCAAAAAATAAAAAGTGAGAAGCGAAATATCTCACTTCTCACTTCTCTATTCTCACTTCTCTTTATCCCCACACCCCCCAGCCGAAGGATGCGGTAAAGAGTATCGAAAAGACAACAATGCCGATCATCCACATATCTTCTTGTTTCATGTTCGTATCTCCTTATGATGTTAGGGGTCGAAAGCCAAGGTGTGAAACAAGGCTCCTTGGTCCCGACTCCCCCGGTTTCAGATGCTAAACTTCCTTCACCACGATCATCTGCTCCTTGTCTGCCCGGGCAATCTGGGTCTCATTGGTGGTGGACATTTCGGCCTTGAAGCAGAGGGCCCACATCATCACGACACCCAATATCCACCATGCGATCTGCCAAGACCAGATATTCGGGAATCCGCAGAAGGAGAATGCCTTGTTCCCCAAGATACATGCTGGGCCAATGGCGAAGAAATACCACACCGGCACCACAATCTTCATGATCTTCCGCCATTGCTTGCCGGCCTCACTCGGCTCATCCACATCATCAAGCCATTTCCGGACTTCAGCCTGTCTTTCGACGGTCTCCTGAGTGTCATTGATCCCTGCGAACCGGCAGATATAAGCCACAACAAGTCCGGTAAAGGTTCCCCAGAACGCACAATGCATGGAGAGCGGGTTGGGCCATATCTTATAGGTGAGGAACACCGCAAGCATACCGGCGAAAACCCCGAGCATCGCGCCCTTGGAGGGGAACCTGAATCCCCATATCACACCCAGAAGAAGGACATACATGACAAACCCGAACGCGGTGGCCAGCGCGCCCAAGATGACCAAGGCGGCTGTCGAGGTGAGTCCCACCGCCAGCGCGGCAATGGTGAGAAATGTCGCCAGAAGCCTGTTGACCCAGATCTGCTCCGAGTCGCTCACGTTCTGTTTCTTGATATACCGCCAGTAAACATCCCGCAGAAGAATGGAACCACCTGTGCCGATATAGGGGGCCGCGGTGGAATGGATGGCCGCGATCGCTCCCATGAAGACGACACCCAGCATGACTGGCGGCAGGAATTTCTGCATCAGAAGCGGAACAACATTTCTGTTCGTCAATTCGGCAAATCCTTCGACGCCTGTGACCTGAAGGACTTTCGCTCCCATACCCTGGAAGGCGGTGAAGAAGAACAGGGCGAATCCGACGACAAACGTGGACATGAATGCCTGTTGCCAAGCAAGCGGCTTGGGAGACTTGATCCCGAATGTCCACATGGTAAAGGCAGGGGATGACTGGATCCCCATCAGGGCAAACATGTAGGTCAGGACCATCACGGCGGTCCATGCGCTTTCGCCCTCTGCTCCGCCGAGTCCGAAGTTGATCACTCTCGGCACCTCCAGCAGTTTCGGCTCAAGCTTGGCAACTGCTTCTGAGAAGCCTGACCAGCCGCCGAACAGGGGGTCCTTGATCACGAAGAACCCGAGGATGATGATGCCGCCGACAAGCAGTATGAACTGGATCACGCCGACCCAGGTGCTCGCTTTCAGACCGCCGGTGCAGACATAAAACCAGACGATGAACGCGAGGAAGAGCGCGCCGAAGGTGAACGGAACCCCCGCGATGACATTGAAGAGCGCGCCGGCTGCCATCAGCTGAACCGCAGAATAGAACACGGAATAGAGGACCGCCGTGGTCACCACGAGCCAGCGGATCACTTCATCATTATAATAGTACGCGTACATGTCACCGGGGGTGATAAACCCGTACCGCTTGCCCAAGAGCCATGTCCTCTTGGAGAAAAACGTCCCGGTGATTGGAATGGTGAGCACATAAAACGACGCAAACGCATACGCCAGACCGTCCCGCCAGATCAGACCCGGATGGCCGATGAATGTCCATCCGCTGAAAGAGGCCGCGGTGGCCGCGAGCAGAAACGCGAAGAAGGGAATGGAGCGCCCCGCAATCGCGTAGCCCGCGGAGGTCTTTTCAGTGAAGTACCCTTTCAAACCCCAGTAAAAGCAGTAAACAATATAGAGTCCGAGAAAAATATAAACCCAAGTGGTCGATGTTTCCATCTTCTCCTCCATGTAGATCGTCTGTTGTCCGTTGTCTGTGGTCACCGATTTTGGCATATGTCCGTCGGTTGCCTCTGGGCAACTGGCAACTGGCGATGGTCGCATAATAACTCCTGTGCAATCAGGTGTCAGCACATTCAGCGCCTGATTGCAGAAATGAATCATCCGTAACTCGTCAATCGCTCCTGAAACTTCAGGGTTGTTCCTTATCACCTCCTTATCTTGAAAATGTGAGGCGTGAAATGTGAGGCGTGAAACGTGAGGCGTGAAACGTGAGGCGTGAAACGTGAGGCGTGAAACCTGAGGCGTGAAACGTGAGGCGTGAATACACCACACAATCACGCATCACATAGTCACGCAATCACGCATCACGCACCACGCAATCACGCATCACGCACCACGCATTCACGCATCA
>JAOZRQ010000494.1 GCA_029940115.1 Desulfobacterales bacterium | reverse complement strand
AGGGGTGCGAAACTTGAGTCAGTTCATTGCTAACATAAAATAGACAGACTGTAAATGTATTAATTTCAGGCCATGATCTTTATTTGGGCCACGACATGGTTCCAGCTTCGAGCTTACAGCTTCAAAACCGCGCCAATTGCAGCCTTCAGTTCTGCTTCCTGCTCCGGGGAGTCCACTCTGTTCCCGTCAAGATCCCTGACATAGAAGACATCCACCACCTGATCCACCTTTGTGGCGATTTTGGCCACCCGCACGTCGAGTCCGCACCGGAAGAGCGCGTCCGTGATTCGGTAAAGCAACCCCGGGAAGTCGTGGGTGAACACCTCGACAATGGTGAAGAAACTGGAGCCTTTGTTGTCCACATGGACTTTGGGTGGCTTCTCCGATGCCCGGGGCCGGAATGATTCGTAATCCGGCATCTTTCTGGCCAGCGCGTCCTCAAGAACCAGCTTTCCGGACAGGGCATCTTCCAAATGTTTTGCCGCACGTTCCCACTTCTCCTCCTCAAATATCTGATCCAGAGGCGGCCTCACCTCGAAAATGTCCAGCGCGGTATGATTCTGCCATGTGTATATCTGGGCATTGAGGATATCAATGCCGTTCAGGGTGAACACCCCTGAAATCTTCGAGAAGAGACCTGGCGCGTCCTTCGCGCAGATCGTGACGGTCCGTGTGTTCAGATCAGGCGTCTTGGTGATCTCCCACGCGAAACCGGCTGCCCCAACTTGGCTGTAAAGCCTGACATGTTTCAGAATCTCCGATGTCGGCGTGTAAAGAAGGTATCGAGGAGACATGACGCGGAAAAGGGCGTTCAGTCCATCCGACGATTCGGAACTCGAATCGAGAACCTCCCGCTTCTTCCGCGCCACGATGTCAACCGCCTCGGTGGTCGCGAGTTCCCCTTTCTCCAGCGTGTTCAGGACGTGGACAAAAAGCCCGGTCAGAAGGGATGAGGTCCAGTTGTTCCACGCCTTGGGACCGGTGGCGATGGAATCGGCCACCGTCAGCAGATAGAGCATCTTCAGACGCTCGGCATCCTTTATTCTTCTGGCGCAGAAGATCGCGGTCTCCTCATCCTGAATATCCCGTCTGGTCGCGGTCTTGATCAGCAACAGATGCTCCCGCACCAGGAAGGAGACCGTCTCGACATCCCCGGGCCGGTATCCTTTTTCTGAAAGAATGTCCGCGACGATTTTCGCGCCCCTCTCCGAATGCCCCCCGCCGATCTCCCCCTTGCCGATGTCATGGAGCAGGGCCGCCCAGAGCAACAGTCTCTTGTTGGAGAGTTCCCTGTAGAATTTCCCGCATGGCGAATCCGTTGCAGGATCTTCGGGAATGCCGAACTTCTTTATGGTCTGCACCGTCCGCAACAGATGCATGTCCACCGGATAGAGATGATACTCGTCATACTGGATCCGGTTGACGATCTCCCCGAATTCAGGGATGAACGCCATTAGGAAGCCGGTGTTCAGCATCTGGTTCAGCACGTTGAACGCGGGGGCCGGTTCAAGAAGAATGCGTTCAAATGCCCTGACAACCGGCCGGGATATCCTGAACTCCCCATCCGCAAGATGCAGAAAGTCCCTTATCAGGCGTCTCGCCTCCGCATTCAGCGGAATTTTGAGGCGGGTGCTCTCTCTGAATATTTCCATCATCAGCTCGGGAGAATCCGGAATATCCTCTGAAGAGACAAATCTGAGCATGCCCCTTTTCACCTCCAGCCCCTGAACCTTTGTCTGATTCAGGGACGTTCCGGTGCGTTTCCCGCGGGGCATCAGCCCCAGTTCATACAGGAACATGAGATGCAACTGCTTGACATATGCCATCTTCTCATGAAGTTTGCCCAAGAATATCTCCACCGGTTGCTGCCCGTCCTCCTTCATGAAGTTCATGGCCTCAGCCAGCTCTTCCTGACGCTCAAAGTAAAGCTGGTCATATTTTCTTCCAGCCAAAAGATGCAGACGGTTCCTCACATGCCAGATGAAGACGAGCGATCCCGTCAGCTCGTTGAACTCGCCGTGGGAGAGGCACCCATAATATTCGAGGTCCCTCGGCTGACGGATGTCCGCCTTTATCCGGGCGATCCAGAGAACGGTGTGATAATCCCTCAGCCCGCCCTGCCCCTCCTTCAGATTCGGTTCGAGGAGATAGCTGCAATCTCCGAAATGCTGATGCCGTTGCTGGTTCCTTTGAATGAGCATCTCGACAAATTCGTCGGATCGACCGGATATGAGCTTCTTCCGGAGCCTCTCCATCAGTTTGGAATAGAGAAAGGAGATGCCACAGACAAACCGGGCGTCCAGAAGTGAGGTGAGCACCTCGATGTCCCGGGCCGCGATATGAACCGATTCCCGGATGGAGCGGGTCGCGTGACCCACCAACAGACCGGTGTCCCACAGCGGATAGGTCATCTCCTGGATCAGTTCCTCAGCCTCAGGGGGAACGCTTTTTTCAAAGAGGAAGAGGACATCCACATCCGAATGGACGCACTGCTCCCCCCTCCCATAGCCGCCCAGCGCGATCACGGCATACGGGTTCTTGCTGATGCCCATTTTCAGACCCGCGCTGATGCCTTCAAAACTTTCAATGAAATAGTCGTCGAGAATTTGGGCATTTTGTTCCAGAAAATCAGACTCATGTTCCCAATCCGATGTCTGGGGCCCCTCCCTCTTGTCAAAAAAGGATGAGACCAGTTCTTCGCGTCCCTGTTGGAGCCTCTGCTTTGGAGAAGTTTGAGACTTGAAACCCTCTCCTCGACATCTTTTGTCGGGGATTGAAATGTGTTCCATTGCGACCTCCTACCAAATGTCATTCCTGCGAAAGCAGGAATCCATCGCCTGACCAGATCACCAAAGACAGGGATCGGGTAACAAATCCATGGCTATGACGATGGATTTCGGCTGAGTACAGGACAAAAAGTCGGGAATGGCGAGAAACCCGGCTTTTTCCCAAACTGGCCGACTTCCCAACTGCAAGAAAAAGCCGGGTTTCTTTTCACAATCACTTTTTTTGTCCTGTACACATGGATTTCGGGTCAAAACTGAAAAAATGTCCCATTTTTTCGATTTTGCCCGGAATGACAGGCACTTCATCCCTCATCCCTCACCCCTCATCCTTCACCCCTCATCCCTCACCCTCTCATGCCTGATGTACCGGTTCCCCATGGTTGTGGTCCCCTTCTCGTCATAAGGAGCATCACTCGGAAAGGCTGAGTAAACCTCTATTTCCGGCACGGAGACGTGGAAAAAGTTCACGTCCACCCGGCCGGTGATGTCGAACCAGAGCTTCACGAACAGGTCCGGATTGTTCGTGCTGCCCCATGCCACATCATCGGGGCTGGCGTGGAAATGGCCCCATATCACCCGATCCCCCCGGGCGGTGGTGTCTTGGCCACCGACACGCCATATCGCGTCAACGGGTCCCTTCTCCTCCTCTGTTCTGATGATCGCGCCGATTCTGAGTTCGTCAATCAAACCCGTGCCCGGATCACGGGTCAGGTAACCGGAAGGATCCCCATCAGGTGAATCGCCAGCAACGGAGAGTCCGTCCTCCTCATTCTCCTCAAATCCGCTCAGGCCATCTTTATACCAATGACGGATGTATCGTCTGTCCAACGTGGTGATGCCGTATTCGCTCGACGCGCCCTTGTATTTGGAATAGACCTCGATTTCCGGCACAGAGACATGGAAGAAGTTCACATCCACACGCCCATCCGCGTCGAACCAGATCTTGACAAACAGGTCCGGGTTGTTCTCACTCCCCCATGTCACATCATCGGGGCTGGCGTGGAAATGGCCCCATATCACCTCATCCTCCCGGGCCGTCTCATCTTGGCCGCCTTTGTGCCATACCGCGGCCACCCGGCCTTTCTCATCGGTGTTGATGACGGCCTTGATCCAGAGGTCATCAGTCACATCATCGCCGGTCCCGACCTCGTGTATTGGCTCATTGGCTCCCCCGCGCACCAGCCGCACATAGTTCTCAACCCCCTTGGAATTGTATAGCACCGAGCCTTTGTTGAAATTCACCGCCCACGCGTGGTAATTGTCCTTGACCCGGGTGGTGGATGACCAGTAGGGGGATGATCTGCCGGCGACCGAAGGATCGGTGGCCGGATTCCTTCTGCTGGGGTCGGCCAAGGCGATCAGCTCGTTGATGTTGGGAAGCCGCCAGTCATCATATCCGCCGATGGTCGGCTCCTGATCCGGGTCGTTCAGCTTCCGGCAATGATTGAGCGCGTCTTTCCATCTCATCACCTCTTCGGCTTCTGGATCACCGGATTGGATCTGTTGCCACATCAGGCCGGTCATCGCATCTGTCACCGTTCCGTCGCGGTTGTCCACGAACACCGAGCGGGAGGACTTGCCGCGCACGGCCCGAACGTGACGTTTGTAAAAGCCCATCAGAATGTCAATATCCTTATCCTCCGGCTCAAGCCGGGTGAAACTGTCAAGATGCCCCCCATAAAAATCCACATAAAAGAGATTGGCCGATTCGTCTGTTGCTGTGGCGGGATCATCCGATTCGGTGGTGGATGACCAGTACAGGTCTTCCCCTTTGGCGTGGCCATACGCAGGCGCGTCATCAGGAAGGAATTCCTCACCAATGGCCGGCGCGTACCGATTCCGGTTTACGATAAATGCCAGCTCCTTGACCGTGGGCAGTCGCCAGTCCGATTGGCCGCCGAACTTGTCGGCATTGAGGGCATCAATGAAGGCGTTTGCCTCCTCCCAAGTGTATCTCTCCCCGTCGTTCAAAGCGGTCTTCACTTCCCAGATCAGACCGGTGACATGGTCCTGCACCATCTCATCCGCTCCTGCATGGATCCGGGTGTATCGCACTTGGCCCGCGTCAAGCGCGGCACCGTCCGCGTCATAGTTGGCGTCTTGCCCGTAGAAATCCATCCCGGACATGACGGGACAGGAGATCTTTCTCGAATTGTTGTAACATTGGATCTGTCCGGTGTCGGGTATCGGGAAGATATCTGCTGAAACGCCGACCCGGACATTCAACATGATCAAAACAAAAATGATTGAACATGTTGGCATCTTAGTCTGTCTGTTCATTGGCACCTCTCAGGTTGCTGATTAACAATTTTTGTCCGGAGTGCAAAGCTTGCTTTGCGTGTGCTTTCCTCTGGAGTGCAAAGCTTGCTTTGCGTGTGCTTTCCTGCTGGAGTGCAAAGCTCGCTTTGTGTGTACGCCCGTCCGGAGTGCAAAGCTTGTTTTGTGTGTACGCCCGTCCGGAGTGCAAAGCTTGCTTTG
>JAOZRQ010000908.1 GCA_029940115.1 Desulfobacterales bacterium | reverse complement strand
GGGCCCGATCTTCGCAAAGGACAATGATTTGGGGTCTGCCCATCTCAGTCATCAAATATCCAGCCCCGCTCCACAAGGTCGGAGATCGAAAGGCCGGTGGCCTCTCCCCCGTCAGGACGGATTCGCCTGATTCTCGTGGGACCGCCGGCCTCCCTGCTGAACCATATCCCCGCGTCATTCGCGAGGAAGTTGATCACCCTCGGATGGTGGGAGATGAGCAACGCCTGCATGTGTCCGGACCGAATCCGGTCGTCCAGGGCATCCAGCCAAGGCTGAATCTCCGGAAGGGCAAGGAAGTTTTCGGGTTCGTCAACACACAGCGAACACTCGGACTCGGGAATGCAGAAAAGCAACGTGTGCAAGGCAATCAAGGCGCGTTGCCCTTCCGAGAGCTCATGTAGTGGGAAAAAATGGACAGTGCCATATGGGTTGCGGAACCCCGCGGAGAGAATCTTCGCATGCCCCGCCCTTTCAAGCCTGAAGGAGTCAAACCCCTCCAGATCATTCCGCAGACTCTCGGTGAGTTTGAAAACTCGTCCCTGGTATTCTTGGGACAAATATCGAAACCACGACGCAAAATCGGACAGGTCTGGTGCGGGAAGGGGTGACTCGCTTCGGCTTTCCGCGTCCATCCGCGCGGGATTCAGTTTGACCACAAGGAGATTCTCCAGCCTTTTTTTGAACCAAGCCAGCTTTTTGTTGTCATGCCTTTCCATGAGCGAGCCGACACCTGATCTTGACGGGTCAAAGAGGTATTCGGGCCCTTTTTCATGGTCATCCCGATAGAGTTGCACATTGCCTGTTTCCGAGGAAAACTCGAACAGGGCCATGCCGTCAAAGGAGAGGAACTCATGCCGCATCCAGGCCCGGCCCCTGTCGGGATCATGTTCGATGGTCAGTTTGTACAGGTAGCGTCCGCCGTTCCCCTCCACCTCCAATTCAAAGCGTTGAACTGGCACCGTGAAATCCTGCCAGCAGGTGAGGTCGGAAGGGGGAAACAATTCCGTCACCCTTCCCTCCCGAACCACAAAGTCCCGGATTTTGAGCAAGACGTCGAACATCGCCGACTTTCCCGACCCGTTCGGCCCGAGCAGGAGACTGATCGGGTCGAAGCTTATCTCCATGTTCACCAGGGTTCTGAAGTTGTTTGTGTAAAGTCGTTTCAGCATGTGCAACTCCTCAGTTCGTGGCTCCGCCTCTGGCCTGGAGCGCATTGCCTTAAGGCGAAACTGTTTCCCGCCAAGCACTCAACAGCGTCAGAGCCTCCGCTTCGACATCGGATTTCCGACAACACCCGCCCAAAGGCATTCTGACTGCCCCGGGCGGCCCGTTTGCGAAGATGGTCAGGTTCACGGGCGGGGCGTCCTCATCGAAAAGCGTCATAATCAGGATTTATTGCCGAATTTCTGAAGCTAAAAATTTTCAGGATCGATACCCAATTCTCTGAGTTTCTCAGCCAGATTCC
>JAOZRQ010000907.1 GCA_029940115.1 Desulfobacterales bacterium | reverse complement strand
ACTCGGGGGCACGGTTCAGGTGATCCCGCACATCACGGATGAGATCAAGCAGTGCATCCGCCTTGTCGCGGACAGCATGGATGTGGTGATCGTGGAGATCGGCGGGACCATCGGGGACATCGAGAGTCTCCCTTTTCTGGAGGCGATCCGCCAGTTCAAGGCGGATGTTGGAAAGGGGAACATCCTGTACATCCATCTCACCCTTGTGCCATACATCCGGACCGCAGGGGAGCTCAAGACCAAGCCGACCCAGCACAGCGTCAAGGAACTGAGGAGCATCGGCATCCAGCCGGACATCCTCCTCTGCCGGACAGACCGGTATCTCTCCAAGGAGATCAAGTCGAAAATCGCCCTGTTCTGCAACGTGAGCGAGGACGCGGTGATCACGGCCAAGGATGTGGACTGCATCTATGAGGTTCCCCTGATATTCAACAAGGAAGGGCTCGACGGCAAGATTGTGGAACTGCTCAACATCTGGACCCGGGCACCTCGGCTTGAGCCATGGGAAAAGCTTGTCAGAAATATGGAGGCCCCGGCTCATGCGGTCACCATCGCGATTGTGGGGAAATACACCGATCTGACAGAATCCTACAAGAGCCTGAACGAGGCCCTGGTTCATGGCGGGATCCCAAATGATTGCCGCGTGGAACTCATGTTTGTGGATTCAGAGCGGATTGACCCAGGCAATTGCAAGGAAATCCTTTCCAGAGCGGATGGCATACTGGTTCCAGGCGGATTCGGCTCCAGGGGCATTGAGGGGAAGATCTGTGCGGTCAATCATGCAAGGAAGAGCAAGATTCCCTTTTTCGGCATCTGTCTTGGCATGCATGTCGCGGTGGTTGAATTTGCCCGAAATGAGGGGGGATTGGTGAACGCGCACAGTTCCGAAATGGACGTGAACACCCCCCATCCTGTCATTTACCTGATGACAGAATGGTTTGATGAGAGTACCGGAACCTTGCAGAATCGGGACATCCGCTCGGACAAGGGCGGAACCATGCGTCTGGGAGCCTATCCCTGCTGTCTGAAAAAAGGGACCGTGGCGTCTGATGCCTATCAGAAGGAGAACATCTCAGAGCGGCACCGCCACAGATACGAGTTCAACAACGCGTATAAAGAAAGACTTGAGGAGAAAGGGCTGGTGATCAGCGGCGTCTCACCCGATGGCGAGCTGGTGGAAATCATTGAGATCAGGGATCACCCGTGGTTCCTGGGGTGTCAGTTCCACCCGGAATTCAAATCCCGACCCATGAATCCGCATCCGCTGTTTGCATCCTTTATCAAGGCAACCATGCGGGGAAGGGTGAAGGATGACGCTCCCGCCGGATTGCCAAATCCGGCGGCCCAACCGGTTCGGATTTGACAATCCGAGGATGACGCTCCCGCCGGATTGCCAAATCCGGCGGCCCAACCGGTTCGGATTTGACAATCCGAGGATGACGCTCCCGCCGGATTGCCAAATCCGG
>JAOZRQ010000493.1 GCA_029940115.1 Desulfobacterales bacterium | reverse complement strand
ATCTCCTGAAACCCTTGAAAAATGGGCTCACATAGGGGTGCGAAACTTGAGTTACTGACTTGTAATTTTTTATGGAAATCTGTTCAATCATTTTCTGATCTCCGTTCAACCCCGACAACTCATTCAAATCAAAGGGCTTATTCATATCGTATTTTCTTCCTTCTGATGACTTTGAGGACATCATCATGCTTCTGACCTTCGATGATGTCCCTCAGATATAACTTACTCTCAATAAGCTGGAGGTGAAGCCTCCAACCGGAGATTTTGTCAATATCCGCCCGGTAAACTTTCTGTTTCGCACCTCTGACAGGATGCATCCGTGTTTTCGGAAATGTTCTCGATTTATGACATTCGTTGTCTTCCAGTTCTCCGAGAGCTTCCATGAAGCTGATTTTATGAGAGTCATCCGGCAAAATTCTGCATGCCTCACTGATGATTCCGTGCTCATCCACAAGCGTCTTTGTCTGCATTATTCTGATGCTCCGTCAAATTTGTTTCACATCGGCAAATTGCCGCCGGTAGAATGACTGTGCAACGGATCTGAATTTTTCTTTCATATCTCTGTCTCTGAATACGGACAGCAGTGTGACGATGACAGATTTGAAAATCGGGTCATCATCAACAGAGGCAATGATCCTGGTATCTCCGTTTATTCTGAAACAGTACAGAGAAGAATCAAATTTGTCATCAAGTCTGAAGCGTACAGGCTGATGAGCGTCTTTCAAAAATGCTGTCCGGTCTGTCACAAACAGCTCACCGTAATATTCAGCTTTTTTTACGATCTCATCCTGTTCTTTCTCTGACAACTTGCGGAAAGTATGTTCACAGTCATCATCCAGCTCAATCACCAAATCCAAATCTGCCATCAGATCATATAATTTGCCTAAAACGCCGACCTCACAGTCACTGTTCATCTCAAACACATACTCCGTGTCATCCGCTGTCTTCAAAGTCTGAAAGCTGTTTCCGTCGGAAGAGTGCCATTCCTCATGGTCATAAACAACTTCATCCCATTCGGAAATTTTATTTTTTCTGATTACTTTTGTTATCTCTGAAAGTTCCCTGTCAGATACGGCTTTTGAGATTAATTCCTGCTCATTTGTCATTACGATCTCTCCTTTTCTGTCAGTTCAGTTTTGAGGATTCAAGATTGGTCAAGCATCCCGCTCATTCCACAACCCTGAAAATCCCGGTTCGGACAATCACGCCCCGCCCATCTACACAGATTAGTGATAAGCAAAGGATTAAGCCCGACCCGCTCAGAAAAATTCTTGCTCATCGTTAATCCGTGCAGAATCCCAGATTTTCCATCAAATCCGAAGCAGTTCCATTTGACCTGTCAGCATACAATCTGCATCTGTGACAGATTTTTCCATCCCTGTCAAACAGTTTCAGTTTCTTTGTCCAAGATCAAGTTCACAGTTTGAGAGCCAGAAGAATCCGATTCAGCAACCCCTCAGCAGACAATCTGCATCTGCAACTTCGGCCAAGGATTTATGGTCCTTTTCGCGGCCGTGATCGCTCCCTTCCAGGCGAGCATCATCAGAAAACACCATATTCTGCAACCATGTCAACCAATTTTCCCTCTGAAATGAAGGCGGCCAGTTGTTCCAGTTCCTGAGCCATATGGCGGTCCTTGATCACCCGCGGGAATATCTTCGCCACCTCATTGACGACCATTTCGCAAGGTGGGCTCAAAGAGGTTGCCCCTCTCTCCTTCACAATATGCTCCAGTCTCACATCAAGTCTGACCCGAAATTCCTCGCCCCTCTGCTTCAGCCGCTTCTCCAGCACCTTTTTGAGGGCCCTGTCATAGAGCTCCCTCGCCGTCTTCGTTTCATTGACCTCCTTTTCGGATCGCTTGATCTTGGACGGGATGTAATCCATCTCCTTTCGGATGGCCGCTGCCTGCGCGGCCATGGCCAATTCGATCGCGAGAACCTCTGCGAGCCGGGGAAGGGTCTCCCACACCCGGACCCCCAGCCCCGCGCACATGCTGACGTGATCCTCCTGGCCCGCGTCGGTGGAGAAGGAGAAGAGGTGGCTCGGCATGCAGGCTCCCCAGATATAATTCGTCAGCCCTGATGAGGTGTACTCAGGGATCATCATCCCAGAGCATATGGAGGCCTCATCGCCGGACAGCCCGGGCCATTTGAGATCCGGCCCCAAGCCTTTGTTGCGCGCCTCATCCACATAGCGGGCGCATCGCATGTTGGAGAGCCGGGACATGATCCCCATGGCCTGCATGAAATTGTAGAGCTTGACCGCCACCGGCATCCCGTGGAAATGGCCGCCGCTGACGATCCGGGTGAACTGGTCCGGACGCGCCGCGTCCGGAAAGATCAGGGGATTGTCGGTGACGCTGTTCGCCTCGGTCTCCAAGGTGATTCGAGTCTCCTCGATCAGATCATGGCAAGCCCCGAGGATCTGGCCGGCACAGCGGATGTTGTACGGATCCTGTATCTCACCATCAATCTTGTAGGGTCCATGAGTGTTGCGGATGGGGGAATCCTTCATCAACTGCCAAATCCAGCCAGCGACGGTCATCCCACCTTGATGGGGGCGTAGCTCATGGAGTTCGCGTCTGAACGGGGTGTCCGCGGCGAGCATCACTTGGGCCGAGATGGCGGTGGTGATGGTCGCGGTCTTCAAGAGGGTCTTCATCCGGAAATAGGCGAGAATCCCCAGCGCGGTGGAGTATTGCACCCCGTTGTTCAGGGCCAGGCCTTCCTTCATCTCCAGGCGGATGGGGGGCAAGCCGGCGTTCTGCAAGGCGTCCGATGCCTTCACCTGTTCAGTTGAGTCGCCCACAAAGACGGTCCCCTCGCCAAGCATGGCCAGTGCAATGTGGGACAGGGGCGCGAGGTCACCACTGGCACCCACCGACCCGAGCCTGGGGACAACCGGAGTTATCCGGTGATTCAGCAGGTTCACCAGCATGCGGACCAGTTGGGAGCGGATCCCGCTGCATCCCCGTGCCAAGGAGATGGCCCGCAAAAACATTGCGGCGCGGATCATCTCAACAGGAGCCGGCTCCCCCATGCAACACGCGTGGGATCGGATGAGGTTTTCTTGAAGCGCCTCAAGTTGCTCTTGGGGGACAGGGATATCCACATTATGTCCGAATCCCCGGTTGAAGCCGTAAGCCGGCTCGCTGGTCTCCCGTATCTTTGCCACGATCTGAGCGCGGCGCTCATCAAGCATCCGGTAAACCCCTTCATGAATATCCACCGGCTCTCCCTTTGCCACTGTCAGAACATCTTCGAGGCTTACTTTCTTTGTCTCTTTTGGAAATGTCACCATGAACAACAACCCTTTCCTGGCCTTGATCATCGTTTGGACCAACCTCGCTCGGCCTGGATTGCCAAATCCAAGCCCGCCGGATTTGGCAATCGTTCGACTGAGCTCACGCCGAAGTCCGGCGGGAGCAGGGTGGCCGAAACGATGATCAATGCCCCCTTTCCTTAAAAGTTCGTAGTTCCGCCTTTAGGCGGCTTTCCATGCAAAATGAAGGATGATGGGCATTGGCAGAGGGGCAACAGGTGTTTCAAACACCTTCCAGAGTTTACAACTTGCATACTTTGTACATCGCATAAATCGCATTTTCCCCCAGCCTTTCCACCTGCTCCAAATTCAGGTTCATGGATATGTATTCGTCAAAAAGAGAGAATCCCTGACCGAAGATCAGAGGGGAGATCGTGACCACAATCTCATCAATCAGTCCTTCCTTGGCAAAAAGGGAGTTTATTTTCGCCCCGCCTGCAAGGACAGCCTCTGAAAATCCCTCCTTTTCGAGTCCGCTCAGGATATTTCTTGGCTCCTTGTCCGTAAAAACCAAGTTTTCCCATGATGACTTCCGGCCCTTGTTGCGGGTCAGGATGACATTCCTGCGCCCGGGAAGGGGCTTTCCGATGGTGTCAAATGTTTTTGACCCCATGATGACGACACCTGCCCTTCTGGTGATCTCCACGAAAATCTTCCGGTCCTCCTTCCCTGCCCAGTCAACAAAATGATCGGCGGTCCTCCCGATCCTCCCGTCGAGTGTCACGGCCATCAACAGTGTCACCTTCATAATGAGATCCTTATATTTGTCATCTCTGTGTACAGGACAAAAAGTTGAAGCGGACTCAATTCGCAAGCCTTTGCAGAATATAGACTGCTTCGGCCAAGCCTATTTTCTCATCTCCGTTCAGGTCGTGATCTTTGCCTACGGATGATTCTTTCCCTGCCACAACTTGCAACGCCAGAATCACATCTTTGAGACCGACTATGCAGTCGCCATCCATATCTCCCGTGCAGACCGCCTCAATATCGAGATAATTGAGCATGGTGTATTTGTCAAAAATTCCCATCTCCATTGTGAGCATTCCATCCTCAATCATCACCTCCTTGGTCCGGACGATATAGCCATTCGGCGCTTCGTTGTCAATGAAGCTGACGCCTTCGATCTCTATTTTGCTGAGATCTTCTCCCTGTTTGTATCTTCCTTCCCAACCAATGGACACGGTTATGTCATATGCACCGACGGGGAGTCTGAATTCAAATGCCTTCTCCCTTCCCCAGTCATCATAGACAATGCTCTTCTGGAGCTCGCTGGGGCCTTGAGCCAGATATTCATACTTCACATGATCCAGATCGCCGTACCAGCCATAACCGAGTCCTTCTTCATAAGCATTCCATCCGATCTTCGTATATTCTTTGCCATGGACGATCAACGGATCTGCGGAAGGCTCACCATTCGGATCCTGAAAATTGATATAATAGTTGTCCGGGGTGCCACTGTCTCCTGTTTCCGGTTGAATATCCGGAATGGAAGAAATCTCATTTCCGTTTTTAAGTCCGATGAGCCGTCGCAGATTATACATGAAATCGCTGTCCCGGGTGTAGCTCGTCAGCCCGGAGATGATCTTGTCCGCATGGGTGTCCGCGTCATTGGCCTGATCCACTTCGGGCTGGTTTTCACTGTTCAGCACATACAGATATTCATAATCCTCCAAGCTGTCCCGCATCAGCCTTCCTTGTTCCGGGTAAGTGAAGTCTCAAGGGATTGCCGGGCAACCCTGGGCTGGTTTATGTAACCCCTTCGGGGTATTCCCTCAGGGTGTTGGCTCAAGCCGGGCCTCTTCGGGGGCAACCTTCATTGCCCCGTTGGGCGCCCATGAAAGCTCAAGCAAGGGAGTGCAAGAATGGCGGTCTCATTGCCTTTCAACCTTCACGGTTTGAGACTCATTGCCTTTCAACCTCAATGACTGGGCAGCCTTTCTTGCATTTT
>JAOZRQ010000060.1:5352-18692 GCA_029940115.1 Desulfobacterales bacterium | reverse complement strand
GGGATATCCGTCTCATCCTCATGTCCGCTGTCATGTTCACAGTCCGGGCCTCCCCTAAATCCGTTATAATCAGCAAGTTTTGGTCACAAATTGACATTCAATGCTCCAAACGGGAAACAGACATGCCGGCAAACTCACAACAACAAACGGCTGACGCCAACAATTGATAACTGACAACTGATTTACAAGGGGGAGGGTGTATGTGTGAAGCAAATGCTTATCTGATCGAAAATGGCGAGCAGAAACTGATCATGGAGGCGGTTGACACGATTGAACCGGATGGCGACGGGGTCATGTTGCTGAGTATATTCGGGGAGCAGAAATTTTTGAAGGCCCATATCCATTCCCTTGCTCTTGTGGAACACAACGTATTTTTGAAACCGGATAATCGCCGCTCAAGTTCATAGCACTTCGTAAATTCGTGACCCTTCCAAGAAGCTGACAGTCTGATTTTACATGGCCAGCCAAAGTCATGGGGAGGTCACGGACTTCGTTCCTTGCGGTTTGCTTTCCTCGTTCCGAGGAAAGATACGGGCTTACCATGTTCCGCATGATCTGTCGCGAACATGGATTGGGAGAACAGGTGGTTCGGGTGAAGGATGAAGTTTGAAGTTTGAAGGGATGCAATCTGGGGTGATGAAAATTCCTGTTTTTCTCAGCCGTTTCCGTGGCCTGCCCGACAGTCCATCAGGATCGAGCCAGAGGGGACTCGTCCGAAATAGGGGGAAACAAAAATAGGATCGGTCAGAATTGACCGAAATCATTGGTTTTTCATCACCCCAAGTGTAAATATTCGGTAAACCCCGTCCTCGCTCCCGCCGGATTGCCAAATCCGGCGGGATGGGGGTTCGGATTTGTCAATCCGAACCGAGCGTGGGGTGAGGTCGACGGGTTTTACCGAATACTTACCCCCCAAAGTGACGATCATCTCGTTCCCACGCTTCGCGTGGGAAGGGACGTTTCACGTCCATCCGGAATCAGGAACTCGTTACTTTGGGAATGTGTTCAGGATGAAGGACCCATTCATCCTTCATAATTCATCCTTCATAATTCATCCTTCATAATTCATCCTTCACAATTTATCCTTCACGGGAGGGGGTCATGTCCGTAAAAACAGGCTTTTACATATGTCACTGCGGGATCAATATCGCTTACAAGGTTCGTGTGGAGGAGGTGGCTGCCTTTGCGCGGAGACTTCCGAGTGTGGTTGTGGCGAGGGATTACAAATTCATGTGCTCGGACCCGGGCCAGGAGATGATCGAAAAGGACATCAGGGAATATGGCCTGAACCGGGTGGTGGTCGCGTCCTGTTCTCCGAGACTCCATGAAAAGACATTTCAGGGCGCGTGTCAGCGGGCAGGGCTGAATCCGTACATGTTCCAGATGGCCTCTGTTCGAGAGCAGGTGTCATGGGTGACCCTGGATGAGGAGGAAGCCACCCGCAAGGCGAAAACCCTGACCGCGGCCGCCATCAACCGGGTCATGTATCATCACCGGCTTGAAACCCGTGAGGTGGGGGTGCATCCTGATGTTCTCGTGGTCGGGGGCGGCATCGCGGGGATGCAGGCCGCGCTCGACATCGGAAATTCGGGCCACACCGTCTATCTTGTGGAAAAGTCCACCACCATCGGCGGGCACATGCTTCAGTTCGACAAGACCTTTCCCACGCTCGACTGCGCGGCATGCATCGGAACGCCAAAGATGGTGGAGGTGGCCCAGAATGCGAACATCCGCCTCTTCTCATACAGCGAGGTCAAGGAGGTATCCGGATATATCGGCAATTACACCGTGACGATCCGCCGAAAGCCGAGATATGTCAAGGAGGGCGTCTGTACCGGATGCGGAGAGTGTGCGAAGGTCTGCCCGGTGGACCTGCCGAGCGAATGGGATGAGGGACTCGGAGAGCGAAACGCGATTTACCGTGCGTTTCCCCAAGCCGTTCCGATCACCTTCTGCATTGACAAGAAGGATCGTGCCCCGTGTGTCCGTGCATGTCCCGCGGGGGTGAATGTCCAAGGATATGTCCAGCTCATCCGGCAGGGGAAATATGAACAGGCGTATCAATTGATCATGGAAAAACTCCCTTTTCCGGGAGTTCTGGGAAGAGTCTGCCCCCACCCGTGCGAGAGCCAATGCCGGCGAGCGGAAGTGGATGAGGCGGTGGCCATACGGGACCTGAAGCGCTTTGCCGCGGATCAGACCGATTTGGAACATCTGCCCTTCCCTGAAATCGAAGAGAAAGAAGGGAAGGTGGCCGTCATCGGTTCGGGCCCTGTCGGCTTGACCGTTGCCTATGATCTGCGTCTCAAGGGGTACCAGGTGACGATATTCGAGAGCCTCCCGAAACTCGGGGGGATGCTCCGTGTCGGCATTCCGGATTACCGGCTTCCGCCGGAAGTGCTTGACCGGGAGATCAGTCATATCCTGAGACTCGGCATAGAAGCCCGAACCGGTCTGCGTTTTGGAACCGATGTCACCCTTGATGACTTGGAAAAGGTGGGGTTCGACGCGGTCTTTCTTGGGATCGGCGCGCATCTCTCATTGAAAATGGGCATTCCCGGGGAAGATGAGATCCAAGGCGTCATGGATGCGGTGGCATTTCTGAGACAGGTGAATCTGAATTCGGAATCCGACATCCCGGATCTGAAATCCAAAATCGTCTTGGTGATCGGCGGCGGAAATGTGGCCATTGATGCGGCTCGGGTCGCGAGACGTCTCGCTTCCGGGGAGGTTCAGGTGGTTTACCGTCGTTCGGAACAGGAGATGCCGGCATATCCCGAAGAGATTCACGACGCAAAGGGGGAAGGGATTGCCTTCACTTACATGACCGCGCCGATTCGGATCCTCGAAAAGGAGGGAAAGGTGACCGGGCTTGAATGCATCCGTACCGAGTTCGGCCCCCCGGACGCGAGTGGGCGACATCGTCCTGTGCCGGTCCAAGACTCCGAATTTGTGATCCCCTGCGATGTCGTCATTCCGGCCATCGGACAGCGAACTGACACGTCCTGGGCCGATCAAATGCCCGATCTGAAATGGTCCCGTCGCGACACCCTCCAAGTCGCCCCCCGGACCATGCAGACCGGAATCCCTCATATCTTTGCCGGCGGAGACGCGGTGACCGGACCAGCCACCGTGGTGGAGGCCGTGGCCGCGGGGCACAGGGCCGCACAGGGGATTGATGGGTATCTCCAAGGCATTCTGGAGGTGCTGGCGGAGCAGGATGAGGCAGAAGATACGCGTCCTTCCGCTTCGGACTGGCAGCCGATTCCCCCGGATGCCATCCCTCAGCCAAGAGAGGCCATGGTCCATCTGGATCCGGAAATTCGTGCGACATCGTTTGATGAGGCCGCGATCGGATTCGCCGAGGAACGGGCCGTGAACGAAGCGAACCGGTGTCTCAACTGCGGGATCTGTTGCGAATGTATGGAATGTGTCCGTGCATGTGAGGCAAACGCCGTGGATCACACCATGGAACCGGAGGATATCACCGTGAAGGTGGGTGGCATCATCGTGGCCACCGGTTATGATGTTCTGGATCCCTCGGAGATGAAGCAGTATGGCTACGGGGTCTATCCGAATGTCTATACCAGCCTCGAGTTTGAACGCCTCAGCAACGCGACGGGCCCCACTGGCGGAAAGATCCGTATCCGGGATGAAAACGGGGCATTCACAAAAATCCCGAAAAGCGTGGCGATCCTTCACTGCATCGGCAGCCGGGACGTGAATTATCACGAATACTGCTCACGGGTATGTTGCATGTACGCGCTCAAGTATTCCCATCTGATCAAGGAGAAGGTTGGGCATGACACGGATATCTATGATTTCTACATTGACATGCGGTGTTTCGGCAAGGGGTATGAGGAGTTTTACCGGCGATGTCAGGAGGAGGGGACCCTCTTCGTCCGGGGGAAGGCCGCGGAGATCACGAACCGGCCAGCCAGCCAAGCGGAGGCGGGGCATCTGATGGTCATCGCCGAGGACACGCTGATGGGCAGGCGTCTGCGGATTCCTGTGGACATGGTCATTCTCTGCGTCGCGATGGAGCCTCGCGGGGATGCCTTGGAGACGGGCAGAATCTTTGGCGTCAATCAGGGTGCGGACGGATTTTTTTTGGAGGAGCATCCCAAACTGGGTCCCCTGAACACCGCGACCGACGGGGTGTTCATAGCCGGCGCGTGTCAGTCCCCGAAAGACATACCCGACACCGTGGCCCAGGCATCGGGCGCGGCCAGCAAAGCCCTCTCCTTGGCGACCCGGGGAGTGGTGCAGATCCCCTCGGCGATTTCATGGATCGACCCGGATATCTGCGCGGGGTGTCAGACCTGCATTGGACTGTGCCCCTATTCCGCCATCGAATTTGACGAGCGCAGGGGAGTCTCCGTGATCAATGAGGCACTCTGCAAAGGATGCGGCAGTTGCGCAGGATTCTGCCCCAGCGGCGCGGCCCAGGTCAGACATTTCATGGAGAAACAGATATTCGCGGAACTGGACGGAATGATGGACGCGCTTCATGCGGTGGGGATGTGATGCGTGAAAACGGACAACCAACAAAACGGAGGAACTATGACGGACTTTGAGCCTGCCATCATCGCGTTTGTCTGCAACTGGTGTACATACACCGCGGCCGATTTGGCCGGGACATCCAGATTGAGCTATCCGAAAAATGTGCGGCTGATCCGGGTGATGTGTACTGGCATGGTGGATCCGCAATATGTGATCAAGGCATTTTTGGAAGGAGCCGACGGCGTTCTGGTCAGCGGATGCCACCCCGGAGACTGCCATTATATCAACGGAAACTTCAAAGCCCGCAGGCGGATAAAGTTGCTCAAGGAGATCCTGCCCCAGTTCGGCTTTGAACAGGAGCGGCTCAGACTGACTTGGATCGGGGCGAGTGATGGCATTCAGTTCGCAGAGATCATGCGGGAACTGACCGTTCAGCTTCGGACATTGGGGCCGAATGAGGCCAAACTCAGAATGATAATATAGCCTTCAACAAAAAGATTGTCCGGAGCGACAAACATTTTGTTGAAAGCTCTATAAACGTGAGGAGTGAGGAGTGAAACGGGAAATGCAGATCACGAATAGCGCATCACGTTTCACGAATCACGTTTCACGCATCACGCATCACGTTTTACGCATCTGGAGAAAAGCGATGGCAAAAACAGCGCAAGTTGAGGTAAACGATCGGGGGCTTCTTTCGTCGCTTCAGGAATTTTTCCGATCGGTTCTTGAATCGGAAGGGATGAACGCGATGCTGGTTCCCCGGCATCTTGAACAGAAGAATGTGATCATGCCTGTACTGATAAGCGATCCTGAACAACTGGAAGGTGCGGATCCCCTGGCCCCCGCTTTTCCCGTGAACGGGGCCAGGATCGTCTCCAAACTGACGCGCAAGCCTTCCGGCGGAAAGATCGCCGTGGTGCTGCGTCCCTGCGAAATACGGGCATTCATCGAACTGGTAAAACTGAAGCAGGCCCGGACCGACGAGATCCTGATCATCGGCATGGACTGCCCAGGCGCATACAGCAACCGGGATTATGTTCGATTTGTCGAAGAAAAGGGGGAAGAAGGCGTCGCCCGGTTCTGTCAGGATCTGTTTTTAGGCAAGGGGACGGACACGGAGCGTATCGAACTGTCGCCGGCCTGTCAATCATGCGAATTCCCGATTCCCGAAGCCGCGGATATCCTCATCGGACTGCTCGGCATGGATACGGAAAGGCATTTCATGGTTCAGGCGCTCACTCAGAAAGGTGAAAATCTCTTTGAAACCCTTGGCCTTTCCGAAGCCGGCGAGCCAAAGGAACGACAATCCGCAGTCGAATCCTTTGTTGTCGAACGGAAAGCCTGTCGGGACAAGATGTTTGCGGAGACCGCGGCCGGCGTGAACACCTTGGAAAAACTGACCGCATATCTTTCAAGTTGTGTCAACTGCTACAATTGCCGAGCCGCGTGTCCAGTCTGCTTTTGCAAGGAATGTGTCTTTGTCACGGATGTTTTTGACCATGACCCGTCCCAGTACCTCAAGTGGGCCGCACGGAAAGGGGCCGTCAAGATGCCCACGGACACGCTTTTCTATCACATCACCCGCCTGGCTCATATGAGCACCGCGTGTGTCGGTTGCGGTCAGTGTTCCAACGCGTGTCCCAATGACATCCCGGTGGCAGAATTGTTCCGCACCGTCTCGCACCGCACACAAGAGGCATTTGACTACGAGGCTGGCAGAAGCCCTGATGAGGCACCGCCGTTGTCTGTATTCAATGAGAACGAACTCGGGGAGGTGGTGGGGATCAACTGAAAAATTTCTCTCTCGTTGCGAGGCTCCGCCTCATAACGCATGGGAGGAGGCTCCCGTCCCCCACGCCGCAAAATCATTTTGCAGTAAAGTGTAACCTGACAAATCAAAACGGAGGAGATATGAGCGAAATTAAAAGAGATGTTGACGAGGTCAGTGACGAGCTGTTGGTGAAACTGGTGATTGATTCATTTCGGCGGACCATCGTTCACTACGGTTGCTGGTTTGCCCAAGTGGAGCATCAGATGGGCATGGAGAGGGCCATGGAAGTGGAACAACAGGTCTGGGACGCGAGCATGGGAAATCAGATCAAACGTCTCGGCAAGACATTGGGGTTCCCGGTTGAGGAAGGAATTCCCGGGGTCATCAGACATATGCCTAGGGAAAAGCTGCTTGATCTGCTGGAGAAACTCGGGGTCAACTGGCTCGCGAATGACGGGATATGGTTTCAGGCGGTGGAAGGGAAATACGGGATGAACGATGCGAAGCGTTGCAACGACACCTGCTGGACCCGGTATTCCCCGTTTGAGGCATCCCGGATCAAGGATCTGTTGGAGATCCCGAAACAGGGCGGCATCCCGGGGCTGAGAAAAGCCCTCTCCTTCCGCATGTACGCGTTGATCAACCAGCAGTCGGTGGAGGATGTGGATGAGAATGGCATCGTATTCCGCATGAATGAATGCCGGGTGCAGTCCGCGAGAAAGCGCAAGGGGTTGCCCGACTATCCATGCAAAACAGCGGGTCTGGTCGAGTATACGCGCTTTGCGGAGACCATAGACTCACGCATCCGCACCGAATGTGTGGGATGCCCCCCGGATGAGCATCCTGATGAGTGGTATTGTGCGTGGCGGTTCAGGCTTGAGGGTTGATGATTTCCTCTCCACGCTCCCGCCGGATTGCCACATCCGGCGAGGATTTGCCTCCCCGCTCCCGCCGGATTGCCACATTCGGCGGGGATTTACCCTTTTGAATTTTACAAGGTCTTTTCATAATAACACCCACATTCCCATATTGAGTTCCTGAAACACCTTCCAAATCATGCTCAATATCATAAGACTGACCCAGCTTGCTAGTCCAGCAACCAGAAGGCAACTGCCTGGCAGCATGGGTCGGTTTTCCGTTTGAATTAACGTATATCGCAATCTTTTCAAAGCCTTCCTCATATTCCGGGGTGTCACAAATCGTATAAGAAAGGGTTTCAAATGCTTTGACAAACGCTTCCGATGTTTCGCTTCTCTGAACACCATCGGGCCAATACGCACTCTCCGGCGAATCAGGCCACCACCATCTTGTGGTATCACCGGCGGCCCACGCAATACAATTATATCCGACTGTCTCAGGGCTTGCCACCCGATAGCCTGAAGGCCTCAGATTAGGAAATGCCGCCTCAATTCTTATCATCGTATGCCGTATTTATGTTTGTTGTCCGACCACCAGTCAAGCCATATCTTTGTCATTTCAGATATCTTCCCTCTTTTGCGTTTCGGTACCGGGTCCTCTCCGGTGATGGCCTTCAAAGCCCAGAACCAGAGCCCAGGCTTTTCGGCCATTTCTTTCATGATAAAAGGGAGAACAGCAGGTCCCATTCCGATAATCCCCTGATATGCCGGATGTGTACAGATTTCTGATGTTGATGACAAAAATGATGTATCTTTCTCCCACTCCTCTTTAAGTCTGTAAAATCTGGCGGACAGCTTTCCTGTTGCCGAACCCGTCTCACGCTCTTTTTCCCATACCTTCTGATCTCTTTCCGAAAACCAGTTTCTAAGCCTCAGATATTCTTTTTTTGGAAGTGACTCGACATCCACTTTTACATCTTCTGCAGTAAGCATAACTCCCTCCTATCCAACGCTTCCAAGCTTTCATTTTTCCTTCCTCCTTATTTTCCAAACCGTTTTAAGTCATATAAATCAACAAGTTACACCGAATTTTTACTTATCACCTCCTATCAAATGTTTTACGGGCCTCGGCCTTACGGGGTTGGGCCTTGCGTCCGCATTCGGTGGTTTTGGGGAAATTACACGGATGGACAAATGCAGATTCGAGAACGGAACCTTCTTAATCATGAATGACCTCCGCCAGGACATCGCTGAACGAATCCTCATTCAGAGGGATGTATCGCATGTCAGGGGGGGAAGTCGAAATTTTCCATCCAAGTTCCGGTTCCTTGTCAGATTTCGGATTATTGTTCTCACGGAATCCTGTGTCAGTTTTCATTCTGATCCTGGGGCCATCGGATCCCCTGTCAGCCAGCACAAACATGATGGTTCCGTTCCTGCCTGTCATGTCAATGCGCCCCCAGGCTCCGATGATCAGTGTGCCGACGGGATCAAACACCACGGTTTCCTCTGAAATGCTCAGGATCATTTTTTTCAGATGATATTCTCCGATATGTTCTTCTCTTTTTACCGCATCCTCGCAGGTTATTTCCAGCAGTCCTTTTTCAGTGAACGGCTCAAGCCATGTGACAATATCCCGGTAAAACGCCTCAACCGAATTCAGCCAGACATTCCTGCGTCTGTTCCAGTCAACACCCTGTTTTTCTTTTATTTGATGCTTCTTCCGAAGAATCTCTTCTAATACTTTTTTTCCCATATAAAACCTCCGTAATTGAAGAAGAATCAGGGTTTTTCTGGTAAATGGAACCTCATCCGTTCAGAAGAACCCGGATTCTGATTTTTATTCAAAAGTTATGCCGAGACCATCTGCAAAATATAAACAGCCTCGGCCAGTCCGATCTTCCCGTCGCAATCTGCATCCGACAACAATCCTCAAGACAAATGATCGCATCAGCAATATCTGTTACCCCGTCCCGGTTTCCTCTCACTCAGAAAGGAAAACCCTTCGTAACGCATTAAAACATTTTTACAGGAGGCAGAAGCCCCATATGCATCAAGCTAAGACCGTGAAGCCCTGTTTTTACAGGCACCCCGGAACGGCGGGCAGTGACAGCCGGAAACTGCAAAGCCGCTCCGGGCACGGGTTCGGAAACCGAAAAAATCCTTAGCTTGATGCATATGGGCAGAGAATCACCTGATCTCCGCCACCTTCTGCAACACATAAATGACTTCCTGCAAGCCGATCTTGCCGTCTCCGTTTGTGTCCGCTCCGGTGAGAACATGGTCCGGGGCGAGATTCAGACCGCAAGTCACCCTCAGGGCCATGACGGCATCGGCAAGCGTGAGGTTTCCGTGGCCGTTCAGGTCCCCGGGTTCTTTCGGGGAGAGGAGGAGAACGCCTGACTCGGTCAAGGTGACGGAGATGGGCCCGTGGAATGTGCTGACACCGCCCAAGTCAACATCTTCCAGCTTGTAATGATGGGTGCGGCCCGGAACAGTGCCGGAAGGTTGGTAAGCATCCGCGGCTCCCTGTATCGGACTGCCTTTGGCCGGGATCAGCTTGTCGTTGATTCTGACGTATTGGCCGTCTTCGGTGTCGCTCTGCCAGATGTTGAAGCCCGCGTTGTCAATTTCGGAGGCGGTCTGCCACTCTAATGCCAGCGTGTTGTCGTAGTTGGCGGTGAAAGAGGCGAGGGTGATAAGAGTTGGAGGGCATGAACAGGTGAAGTCTATTCTCGTGGCTTCTATAATATCAGCAGTACAGGTTCCGCTTTCTGTAAGAACACTATAGCTGGTTGTGTCCGGTGGCAAGCCTTTTATTTCACCAGTTGCGTTCCCCTGGCTGTCAGTTATGATCTCAATGCCTCCCCCACTACTTGTTGTCTCGCTAAAACTATCGATCCATATCACTTCATTAGGACATGCGCCCTTTATATTGACGGATATGGTATTTTCGGGGCATGTAAAATCTATCCCCGTGACAGAACCCTCCGAAAGATCAACATGATGAGCGGAAGGGCAGCAACCACCTTCTGTTATGACACTTACGAGACACTCAGTCATTCCGGCAGATACCTCTATTTCATAAGGAATATCCTCTCCGGTACCAACAACTTCAGTACCACCGCCCACAGATGTTGCTTCGCTCCAAATCTCAATCCATAGAAGCTCACCCGCAACTAATCCGCTTATTTTACCGGATATGGTTTTTTGTTCAGGGCATGAACAGGTAAAGTCTATTCTCGTGGCTTCTATAATGTCAGCAGTGCAGGTTCCGCTTTCTGTACCATGAACACTATAGTTAAGGTCTAATCCCGATCCTCCCATTTCAGAAGTTGCGTTTCCTTGGCTGTCAGCTAGCCTCCCCAAGTGGCTGTTGCCTCGCTCCAAGCCTCGATCCGTAGCGACTCATGAGGGCATGCGCCCTTTATGTTAACGGATATGGTATTGTACGCAGTGATCTTAATATTGGCCATACCAAAGGCATGATCTGAATCAGAATAGCCAATCCAGAAAGTGCTGTCGCCATTTGGCCCATCTGTCGTGCCCCAACTGTTCTTACAGAGCCATGCTCTTTTGCTGTCATCCCATCCAATGACTTGGACGGCGTGTTCCGAGCCTCAGCAGCGTGGATTATAGACGTCACCCGAAGAAGCGTCTTTCCAGAAAACAAAAAAACTGGAAGGTGCCTTAAATGTGAAGTAGGCGGGTCCGTCCTGATAAAGGGAGGCCTTAATCTCATTAACGTCACTCGTATCCACGGTGTAGTAGTCAGTAACTGTATAAGACAATCTCTCGCAGCTATTCAGATTAGTGCAAAGCACATCAGATTCCGGGGGATAGGAAGTGATATAATCGCCGTAACCTGTGCAATTTTCTTTCATAGGTCCTTTGTTATACCAGAATTTAAGGGATTCCATGCTACCGCCCTGGCATCCGCTCATATCGTCATTGCATGAAATCTGATCCTGCTCGGAAAGATCATATTCAGGACCTCCCATCATCCGGTATGTATCTCGCCATTTACCAGACCTCCTTTCCGGCCGGCGCGCCCCAGTTCAGTTCTTCGGGAGTGTGATCTTCCGGCATCTTCTTCACCAAGTCATTAATGTCATACCTGACAGTTCCTGTTCTCCCGGGTCGGGATTTTGTCGCATTTATGGATAAGATGATGACCTCGACCTCTGACTGCTCGGAATATTCGGGCAGATTCAGAACAAGCTGTCCGTTTCTCACCACAGCATGTTTTCTTATTGCCTGCATGTTATTTCTCCTTATTTTACGGTCCACAAATTTGTCTGATACGAGAGCATTTGTCAACCCTGATTAAAGGATTTTTGTTCAGCTTGGAAAACTTTCGGATAATAAGCTGATAGCCTGATTCAGACATTTGAACCCTTATCCTTCGAGACCAGAAACGGCTGTTCAACCATTTTGCCCGTGAACTGTTCGGATATATGGGAAAAGTCCGTGAGCCGTTCGAGGACCTAGGCGACACCCTCACCGAGGAGGATCTGACCATCGGAAACCTGATGCGGCGGTTTCAAAACCATCTGAAAAGGAACCGGGAATGGCTGCTGAGAGACGCGCCGAGACGGAAGGACCTGAGAATCTTCGAGGCGGTGTATCATTTTGCCCTGTACCGGTATCTGTGTGACTTCCTCGGAACGAAATATGCCCGTGTGTGGCCCGAATTTCCCACGGGCAACGGAAAAATTGACCTGATCATTGAATATGCGGACCAGACGTATGCTCTGGAACTCAAATCCTACACTGATGAAAGAGGATATAACGAGGCACTGGGCCAGGCGGCCGGGTACGGAAAGCAGCTCGGGCTTTCGGAGGTCTCGCTGGTCTTTTTCGTGGAATGCATTGACGACGCCAACCGGGAGAAGTATGAAAAGACTTACACCGACGGGGAGACCGGTGTCCGGGTGAGGCCGGTCTTTGTTGACTGATGAAGCTTGAAAACGCGGACAAAGCCGTGCTGTTCGTCTTTTCCGTGAGCGGTTTTTTCAAAAACACCCTGGCATATCTAAAAAAGCACGGGATCGCATGGACGAGTGACAAAAGATGGCTGGAAAAGCCGTGAACCGGAACAAAAAAAGGAGTGCAAAAATGGAGCGAAGCGGTTTTTTTGCACCAGTTTTGCGAAAAATCCGCTTCATTTTCGCACTCCGGAGCTAGCCGGAATCGACAATCCGGAGTGCAAAAATAGAGCGAAGCGGTTTTTTGCGCCAGTTTTGCGAAAAATCCGCTTCATTTTCGCACTCCGGAGCTAGCCGGAATCGACAATCCGGAGTGCAAAAATAGAGCGAAGCGGTTTTTTGCGCCAGTTTTGCGAAAAATCCGCTTCGCTCCATTTTCACACTCCGGATGGTTTGCGAAAAACCGCTCCATTTTTGCACTCCGGAGCCGCCTGCCGGATTGGCAGGCGCAACGAGTGGAACTGGGCCGAGCAGCATCCCCGCCGCGTTCGGTTCGGTGATGGAGCACTAAGTAAGTAGCAACTGTGACTAAATGATAATTTCTCCTGCCCGTGCCTGCCCCATGCCAGACAACCGGGCAGGGCAGGAAGTTGTTCAGTCACCGTTCCTAAGCCAATTTTGGAATCCGGATCTTCTGTCCGGGATAAATCTTGTCCGCATCCTTGATGACTTCACGGTTGGCTTTGAATATCAAAGGATATTTGTTGGCGTCTCCATAATACTCCTTGGCAATCTTTGACAAAGTGTCCCCAGATTTGATTTCATAGAACTCGCTCTCCGTCGCCTCATTCAGCTCCTCAAATTCAGGGGCTGGCCTTTCCCCCGGAGGCGGGGATTGCAGATCCGTCCCGTCAACCTGTTCGATCCCCTCAATATTGCCGGTCAGCAGAATGGCCTTTTCCTTGGTGGGAAGGGAATCGCAGTTTCCTTTCAGTTTCGCGACCGCTTCGGAAACCTCGGCTTCCAGATCCTGAATCTTGTCTCCCAGTTCCTCTCTCAGCAGATCCTTGACCTTTTCCGACTCTTCTCCATCTCCAAACACAGACGATCCCACATCTTTGATAAAATCAAAAACACCCATTTTTTCAAGCTCCTTTCTTTTATCGTTGAAAATACGTCTTATGATCAACACCCATCAATGTAAACTGGATGCATGATCCCATACAAAGTGGCACGATTTTTCAAATCGTGCCGGAACGAATTGGAAATTCGTTCCACAGG
>JAOZRQ010000060.1:0-5252 GCA_029940115.1 Desulfobacterales bacterium | reverse complement strand
TGTCCAAAGTAGCACGATTTTTCAAATCGTGCCAGAACGAATTGCAAATTCGTTCCACAGGCGTCCAAAGTAACACGATTTTTCAAATCGTGCCGGAACGAATTAGAAATTCGTTTCACAGGTGTCCAAAGTAGCACGATTTTTCAAATCGTGCCAGAACGAATTGCAAATTCGTTCTACAGGCATCCAAAATAGCACGATTTTTCAAATCGTGCCGGAACGAATTGCAAATTCGTTCTACATCAGCACGGCATTTCTCAATGGATGAAGAGGCTTCCACACGCCTTGTTCAATCCCTTTAAGGCAGGTCGGATCAACGGTAAAGGCGGGGCATATATAGCAATGAAGACTTGTCGCAATCCCTTCCAAGTCAGGTCAGAAAACGCCATTCGGTCAGTATGAAAAGGCATTGTCCATTTTGAGAGAACTGCAATCCCTTTTGGGCATCCTTCATTTTGCCTAAAAAGTGGTTGACACATTTCAGTTTGTGGTTCCGCCTCTCGGCGGTGCAGCACCGCCTGAAGGCGGAACTGCAAACTGAAATGCAAACCCGCAAATGAAGGATGCCCCCTTTTGATTTTCTTCTCCAGGTCATCATAAAGTCTGCCAAAAGATTAGAAGGTGTTTTCAAACACCTTCATGAGCGGGCCATCCCCCCTGAAATGATTGGACAGACCGGAGATGGCCATCTCCCGGAAACTCGCGCCATTGCAGGGTTCACAGGGGAGTTTTCAAACACCTTCTACAAGGTGGAACTACAAACTTTTCAGCTTAAAAAAAGCGTAAACCGTAAATGGGAAGGGCACGGGCATCTTCAACGTGCCTTGATCCATCCCGCAACATCCGGAATGACGCTCTTTTTGGAATTTTTTCCCACGAACATGCCGATATGTCCGGTACGATAGTCAACGGTCCTGACATCATCAGATCCGACCGCGCGGGACAGGGGTTTTGAGGATGCGGGAGGGACAAGGTGATCATAGGTTCCAAATGCATTGAAGAGCGGGCATCTGATGTTTCGCAGGTCCGCGTGCTCATCGTTTAGTTTCAGTTCATTCTTCATCAGCAGGTTCTTTTGAAAGATGTCCCTGATGTAATCCCGAAACACCTCTCCGGCCATATCTGGGCTGTCAAAGCTCCATTTTTCCAGTCCCATGAATGATCTGACAAACTCGGGATTTTCTGCTTTGTCGAGAAAACGGACATATCTGTCAACCGTACCCACCGGAGTTGCCAGCAGGTAAAGGAGGTTTGCCAGATTCCCAGGAAGATTCCCAAAGGCGTCCAGCACCTTGTCCGGATCCAGATGTTTGGCCCATGAGAAGAGAACCGAGTCAACCCCATCGGTTTCAATGGGCGCGGCAAATGTGATGAGATTCCTCACTTTCTCAGGGTGAAGCGCGGTATAGATCACAGTGAAGGTGCCGCCCATGCAGATGCCCATGAGATTGAGGCGGTCCGCTTTTTTTTCTGAGCGGATGTGTTCCACCGCGGTGTCCATATAATAATTGATGTAATCATCCAGATTCAGGTACCGGTCCGTGCCCGAGGGATACCCCCAGTCGATCAGCCAGACATCCAGCCCGTGGTTGAGCAGATTCCGCACAAAGCTTCTGTCCGGATCCATATCGAGCAGGGTATGCCGGTTGATCAGCGCGTAAACGATCAGAATCGACACAGGATGCCCATCGCCTTGATCCACTAAGGGCTGATAGTGAAGCAGGCGCATCTTGTCTTCCGAATATGCCACTTTGGCAGGCGTGGTGGCCATTTCGGGCGTTGCCTTGGCTGAGAGTGATTCCGCAGCCCGGGAAAATTTTCCCGGAAAGTTGCTGAGTTCCTTTTCAAAGTTTTTCCATAAGGTTTGATAGTCCATCATTGCTCCATTCTGAATCCCACGTTCGTTGTCATTTCGGCAGGTGGTTCGGATTTGGGGGAGGTTAAGGGTTAAGGCTTAAGGCTTAAGGTTGGGGGTTGGGTTCGGGGCAGGGTCTGAGGGTTGGGGAACGGGGATCCGCTGTCCCCGTGCGGGCGCATGAGGCAAGTGTTTACGGACTCTGAAGGTGATTTCAACCCCGCTGTCCCCGTGCGGGCGCATGAGGCTCTCTGAGCCTTGACCCTTGACCCTTGACCCTTAACCCTTAACCCTTAACCTTGGGCGGCATGTGGTTCGGATTTGTCAATCCGAAACGAGCAGGAGTGGATATTTCTCAGAGGCTCTCCTTAAATCTCTCCATCAATATCTGTTGCATCTTTCGAGTGACTTCCATCCGGTCATGGCTTCCGAGGCGCTCTCCCAAGCGTTTTCCGGCATCCGTTGCGGCCTGCCTGAACGCGGAACTACAAACTGAAAAATAAATGGGTTTGTCCTTGAAACCGGGCTCGTTATGTGATACGCATCTGTCCATGAATTTTTCCTGCACACCTTACTTTGTGCCTTTGTGTGAGAAACAAAATCTTGGAAAAATGTTTGCCCGGCAAGCGGCAACCGAATCATGCTGTCAAAAATCATCAGTTTCATAAAAAGCGGCATCTGGCGCATTCGCCTGAGAGATTATTCTTGGATCGGGGCCTTTTTCATCAAACAGCTCCGGGTGTTCCTGCTGGTCATCCGCCGGATCAGCATAAGCAAGTGGGAGCTGCGCGCATCCTCTCTCACCTTCTACACCGCCCTCTCCATTGTTCCTCTGGTGGCCATGGCCTTTGGGATATCCACCGGTTTCGGGTATGAAAAAGTGCTTGAGAAGCAACTGCTGAAAAATTTTCCGGGCCAGGAAGAAGTGCTGACCCGAATCATCAACATGGCCCGCTCGCTCCTTGAGAACACCCAAGGCGGCATGATCGCCGGCATCGGGCTGGCCATGCTCATCTGGACAGTCGCAAGGGTGTTGATGAACATTGAGAACTCATTCAACGAGATATGGGAAATCGGGCAATCCCGAAGTTTCGGGAGAAAATTCAGTGATTATCTCGCCATGATGCTGATCTGCCCGCTCCTTGCCGTCATCTCCAGCAGCCTCACGGTATTCATCACCAGCGGGGTCACGCTGATGACTGAGAAAATTGCCCTGCTGGAAATTGTCAGCCCGTTCATATTCTCCCTTCTGAAATTGTTGCCTTATGGCCTGATCTGGGCACTTCTCACGATCATTTACATTCTGATGCCAAACACCAAGGTCCATTTCACATCGGGTCTTGTCGCGGGACTGATCGCCGGCACAATTTATCAGGTGGCCCAAAGAACCTACATCACGTTTCAGGTGGGAGTGGCCAATTACAACGCCATTTATGGGAGTTTTGCCGCATTGCCGCTTTTTCTGATATGGTTGCAACTGAGCTGGCTGATTGTGCTTTTTGGCGCTGAAATCTCCTTTGCCTATCAGAATGCCGATATTTATGAATTCAATCCGGATCCCCGAGGCATCAGCTTCTCTTCCAAGAAACGGCTATCCCTTCAGATAGTCCAACTGGTGACAAGGAATTTTTCAGACGGGGGAAAGCCCCTGACCGCGATTCAAATTTCAGAGATGCTGGACACATCGGTTCGCCTGACGCGTCATATGCTCTGGGAACTGGTTGAGAGCGGCATCCTCACTGCCATCGGGGATGGAAAAGATGAATTGCCCGCATACCAGCCTGCCCGGGGAATTGACGCGTTCACCGTGACCTACATCATTGATGCCTTGGAGCAGAGAGGGAACAACACCATCCCCCTCGCACAGACCCCAGAAGCGAAGAAGTTATCAGAAACATTGCGGACATTCAAAGAAATAATGGAAAAATCCCCAGAAAACATCCGGCTGAAAGATATGTGATGCGTGACTCGTGAGGCGTGACTCGTGAGGCGTGACTCGTGATTTCACGCCTCACGCATCACGCATCACGCATCACGTTCCTATTTTCTGGGAAAGCATTGCGATCTGTTTGTTCTGTTTTCTGATCATGGCATCCTGCTTCCGGGTCTTTTTTTTCAGCAGATAAATTTCCCGACAGACATCTTCCATCTCTTTTTTGGTGGGGATTGAAAGGGGTTTTAGCGTCATTTCAAGCAGATCATTCAGTTTCTGCCGGCAGGTCAGGTAATGCTCCACCACATCCATCAGGGTTTTCAAGCCTTCCGAGGATTTGAGAAATGCATCATATTTTTGATGGAATATCTTTACAGCGAGTTGATACAATGCCTCACCATTCTCAATCTGGGTCTCCTCATTTTTGATCTGCTCCTGAATATCTGTCAGCGCGGACTTGAAAGGAACGGTGAATTTCTGTGAAAACTCCCCGGCGGTCCCCATAAATTTGTTGTAAGCGTCCAAAAAATCGGCCAGTCTCTGAAAATCTTCTCTCAGAAAGCCGAGTTTGGGCCCGGAAAGGTGCTTTTCCATGTTTTCCTGACAAAATGTCCAAGCATGCTGAAAAAGATTGCCGATCACCTCATCCATTTGCTGATTGTCCCCGGAAGTGGTTTCCACGGATCCCAGAAGATCATTCATGGCATGACACATGTCCGTTGAATGCTTGAAGCACCGGCTTATCGCCTCCGTGTATGAATCCATCATTTGTGAAATAAAATCTGCGTGGGGTTCCATAGGTTCCTTTCTGCCATGAAGATGCTACTCCAGCACCAGTTGCAAGTCCGGCATCAGCCGCTGCAAATTTTTCAGCGATTTCCCCTGCCAGGGAAACTTGTGCGTACCCCGGACAACCAGATGGGAGCCCTTCTGGTTCCGTACTTGGATGACAAACTTGGAGAGCGTGTTGATCCCTGAACTGTTCAGAAATTGCAGATCGTGCAGCTTCAGCGTGATGGTATCCGGATCCTGTTCGACAACCTCATTGAACAACGCCATGACCTCGGCATACCCTTCGGTTCCGTAAAGTCTGAGCGACCCTTTGCAGGTGATTGTCGCATTGGACGGATCATAAACCACGCTGTAATTTTCCCCGCTGATTTCCATATGACAAACTCCTTTTTTCTGATTATAACGGATTTAGGGAGGCCCGTGAACTTGGACGTTCACGAGCACGTTCGTAAGCATGTTCACAAGCACGTTCACGGACCGAACGCGGCCTCCCCGAAAAGCGTTATAATGAGCCTTTTTTTCGGGCATGTGTTGCCTTTATCCTGCCTCAATTTTAATTGAGTGTGCTGTGTACAGGACAAAAAAAACGAATGGAAGAAGAAACCCGGCTTTTTCTTGCAGTTGGGGAGCCGGCCCATTTGGAAGAAAGCCGGGTTTCTCGCCGTCCACAAC
>JAOZRQ010000492.1 GCA_029940115.1 Desulfobacterales bacterium | reverse complement strand
AGACCACGACTTGCACTTATACTCCGGACGGAAAAAAGGGTACAGTGAGTTATCCCAACGGCACGGAAAGCGTGTATGCGTATCATCCGGACAACCGGGTCAGAAGCATAACGAACCGGGTCACGGATGACGAGTCGGTGATTTCGTCTTTTGAGTATGAATACACGCCGAACGGGAACCGGGAGAGGCAGGTCGCTGTTCAGAACGGTGCGGCCGAGACCACGGATTACGCCTACGACCGTGCTGACCGGCTCACGGCCTTCACCGTCACGGACGGGGCGGACACGACGCTCACGGAATACACCTTTGACGGCCACAACCGGAAAACGGAGACGGTCACGAAGAATGACACGGTGGTGAGATCCCGGACATACCATCATGATGACACAGACCGAATCACGGACATTGAGGATGACACGGATCCGGAGAATCCGAGGACGATCACATACGGGTATGACAGGAACGGGAACATGGTCTCGAAGTCGGACAGTTCGATGCCGGCCGGGGACATGAGCTTTGTTTACAATTCCGCTGATCAGATGGTGCAGGCGATCCGTGGCCCGCCGGAGAGCGGTACGGTTCTCGGGCTGTACGACTACAACCATGCGGGGCTGCGGGTGCGGCACCGGCTCAGTGAACGTGGTGATGTTGACTATTATTACGATGAGAATGCCGTCATTGAGGAGAGAAATGCTGATGATGACAGCCTGCTGGCGTTTTATCGCTATGCGGATCGGCTGATCTCCCTTGACACGGGTGCGGAAAAGCAGTATTATCACCATGACGCTCTCGGCAGCACCGTGAACCTGACCGATGAGAGCGGCGGGGTGAGGGTCAGTTACAGGCTCGATCCGTGGGGCCATGTTAAGGAGCAGATCGGGGAGAGCGTCAACCGGCAGATATTTACCGGGCATGAGCATGACGGGAACACAGGGCTTATTTATTGCAAGGGGCGGTACTATGATCCAGATATTGCGAGGTTCATCACGCAGGATGCCTATCTCGGTGAGCTTTCGGTGCCGCCGAGTCTGCACCGGTATCTGTATGCTTATTCAAATCCGCTTGTTTACATTGATCTGTACGGATATGATGTCTCGGACATCTGGCCCGGTGTGAGAAAGGCGGTCTCCGGCGGCATCAGGGGCATGCAGATATCGCTTCGGGAAATGCATGGCCTGCCGGAGGCAGTGAACAGGAATGTAGCTCCTGAGAGTTGGCATGGCCAAGCTGTCGCAACCGGTGTGAAAACTGCCGGAGAAGTTGTGCTGGGTGTGGTTCTGTCGCCGCTCGACCTGGCCGATCAGGGCGTGGAGTATTACAGGGATCCCCTGAATCCGAACAAGATACCCATATTCGGACCTCAGGGCAGGGCTCTCGGTGAGAGTTGGGCGCATGCGACATATTTCGATTCATCTTTTGAGAGTTACTCCGTGGCGGTGGGTCAGGTTCTGTTCGCTCTGGATACAGCGCTTGCCGGTGCAGCCATATACAGAGGTCTGTCAACAGATACAGAAGCGGTAATAAGCGCAGGGTCAGGCGCGGTGAGGTTTCCGGTTCTCAGAAACATCACCTCCGAAGGACAGGCGGATGCCTTTCAGTATGCCAAATTAAAAGAGCATTACAAATTGCTTGAGAGAGCATATCTTAATGAAAAATTCAGGAATAAAGCAGATATCAATCTTGATGAAGCTATCAGCTGGGGAACAGGGTATTATCGGGGACTCAAAGCCCCGGAAGGCGGCGAAAAATTAGTTACAATCAAGAGATTTGCAACGCGAAACGATCCGGAAACTCTGATGCCCAACATTTCTTACTGGGACAGATTCACACAGGCAAAGGTGTCGCTGCTGATGAGATTTGGAACATATCGGGCATGGCATGCACACAGGCATATGAGAGGTTATACTAAGGACAGCCCTTTTGTTTCAGCGGTGCGCGATGCCAAAGCCCTGTCAGAAACACTTGATGATTGGGCAAGTACGATTACTACCGGCTGGCCCGTGGTGGGAGGTGTCAGACGAGCACCGGACATAGGAACATTCAAGGTTCCCGAGTCTCGTCTGATTTCACCTCGGCAGGATAATGTCATGTCAATTGATGAGACCGAAGTGGTGTTCCGGGGAGACGATCTGAAGGATTTCCTGATTCGTTGGGAAACGAATCCGTTCAAATGAAACCGTTTCGAGGTTTAAGTTATGAGAAATAAAGATAATTTTTCTGAAATAGTCGTCACAATCGATCATCCGCACGGAAAAATGAAAGTGGGGTTGGATGAATGGATTCGCAAAGGTCCGGGGCCGAGAAAACTTCTCAGACCGAACTCCGCTTATGACAAGAATACCGGGAAACGGTTGCCGATGCGGGTGATCCCGCTTCGGTATCGGAACAACTCTGTTTCGAGGTTCTTAATACGTCTGGGCATCTTGTCAGATCCGTGGCCTTCGTAATTCTTCCGTTCCCATGATCTCCGTCCCCGTGACCGCTATGACAGCAACGGCAACATGATATCCAAGTCGGACAGTTCGGTGCCGGCCGGGGACATGAGTTTTGTTTACAATTCTGCGGATCAGATGGTGCAGTCGATACGGGGGCCTCCGAGGAGCGGGACCGTTCTCGGGCTGTACTATTTTAGCAGGAAAAAACATGTTTGACAAGCACAGTGAGACAGATATGATATCTGTCATTATTTTAATGTTAGGCGGTTTTTTGTTGGGGGTTTCGCTGATAAAAAACAATCCGACTTTAATATGGATATCTGCTCTCCTCATACTTATCGGAATTATTGTTTTATTCATAACTCGGAAAATGCAGGATTAACTTTTCTCCTCGTTCCCCACCTTTGACGGCCACAACCGGGAGACGGAGACGGTCACGAAAAATGACACGGTGGTGAAAGCCCGGACATACCATCATGATGACACAGACCGGATCACGGACATTGAGGATGACACGGATCCGGACAATCCCAAGACGATCACTTACGGGTATGACAAAAACGGCAACATGACCTCCAAGTCGGACAGTTCCATGCCGACGGAGGACATGAGCTTTGTCTATAACTCTGCGGACCAGTTGGTGCAGGCGATCCGTGGCCCGCCGGAGAGCGGGACGGTTCTGGGGCTGTACGACTACAACCATGCCGGGCTGCGGGTGCGGCACCGGTTCAGTGAGCGGGGCGATGTTGACTACTACTATGATGAGAATGCCGTCATCGAAGAAAGAAATGCCGATGATGGCAGCCTGCTGGCATTTTACCGTTATGCCGACCGGCTGATTTCTCTTGACACGGGTGCGGGAAAGCAGTATTATCACCATGATGCTCTCGGAAGCACTGTGAACCTGACTGATGAGAGCGGCGGGGTGAGGGTGAGTTATGTGCTTGACCCGTGGGGGCATATCAGGGAGCAGGTCGGGGAGAGCGTCAACCGGCAGATATTCACGGGGCAGGAGCATGATGAGCGAACCGGGCTGATTTACTTCGATTCCCGGTACTACGATCCGGATATTGCGAGATTTGTCACGCAGGATGCCTATCTCGGTGAAATCGGGACGCCGCCGAGTCTGCACCGGTATCTTTATGCGTACTCGAATCCCACGGTTTATATTGACCTGTACGGATATGAGGCATGGTCACTGATTCAGCCGACCGTCCACTCTGAGACGGACATCTTCGGCCCCACCCCGGTGAGGGACACGGGCAGCCAGTTTCTCGACGAATTGTGGGCGGGAACCGACATAGCCCTGTCATTTCCGAAATACTTGATAAATGCAGGTTTCGGCATTCTGTCGTCACCGGCAATTCTTTATTCGGAAGCCTCCGGTGTCCCTGTCGCACAAGCTGACATGGAGATTGTCGGCCGTCTGGCATCCACAGGACAGCTTGCTCCGTACCTGATGTCCGGCTGTCTGCCGTTCAGGATCGGGCCGGTGCTGAGCCAGTCGGCGAGGCTGTCGCGTGCGCTCGGAGAAAGCGTTGCCGAGGCCTCCCGGCGTGTAGTGCCGAAGATCACCGCGGAACTCGGGAGCGGAATCGCCGATACGGGCCGGAGGATCATGCACGGGGAGATCGGCGGACGGCTGAATCCCTTCAATTATAAGGTTGAGGGCATCGGCTCACTTGGTGGGAATCCGAAATACAGGCCGAGGACCACAAAGATGAATCCGGCACATTACAAAACTGACAGCTTGGGAAGAACCACACATGCAGAAGGCATCATAACCGGCCCTCACAAAGGAAGAGGCAAAGGCTACCGCCCTGAACCAGCCGGAGGTCGTGTGAACGGTGAACACAGAGGACACCTGATTCCCGAAGGCGGTGTCGATGATCCCAAAGCAGTCAATGTCAGAGAAAATATCATTTCAGAATCTCCCCGTTCAAACTTGGGACCCAAAAAGAAGTTTGATAACATGGCATCCGAAATCGCACGGGAAAATCCCGGCTCAGTCGTCCGAACGATTCACGAACCACATTATTCCGGGAATGACATGCGACCACACGCTGTCACTCATACGATTACTGTGGATGGAAATGAGGTCCATAGCGTGACAATACCCAATCAATAACTATATACTTTTGCACTTTTTTGTTCACACTCAGATTTTGGAATCAGGCGTCAAGATGGCCAGATTCAAAAAGCTGTCAAAATCTGAGAAATGCAAAAGTATGGTAAATAAAGCTTTAAAATAATTGCTTGGCACTGGTTCCGTTTTCCGTTTAATGGCAAATCATGTAAAATCAGGCTGTCACAGATGCATGTCAGATATCCGGCAAATCCGGGCGATTTTCCTGAAAAATTCCATTGAACAGGATCCGTCAGATCGTGAAAAGTGTCAAGTCTCATTTGGTCTTTTATCTTTATCTCAAAGCCACGGCGTTATCAATTATGGGAGAGCAGGCAGAATGCTTCAGAATGAACAGAAGAACATTGATGTTGAAATTGTGAACAGTCTTATTGAATGCACACCGGAATGGTGGAATTCGGCAGAGTTGACAGTTGAAAGGAATGTGAGCGGAGATTCTGTGAAGTTCCGACATCACATTGCCAGCCCTGAAGGATACACAGAGCTGGTTGAACCTACGGAAGAACTGTTTTTCGCCACACGGAAATTGGACCTGCTGTTTGCTGAACATGGCATAAAATGGCTGAAGACAAAATATCTGGTGAGCCTTCAGGAAGACGACAGCTGGAAATTCACTGCTGAGTTTGAATATGACAATGACGGCTGATTACGGCACTGGTTCAGTTCAATGGGATGGCCGTAATCATGCGGCTTTCTGAACCATGA
>JAOZRQ010000491.1 GCA_029940115.1 Desulfobacterales bacterium | reverse complement strand
CGGAACTGCAAACTTTCTGATGTCAAAAAGTGTAAACCGATGGATGAAGGATGCCAATTTTTCAAATCGTCTGTGTCGATCCCTTTGGCATCAAGAAAAGCTTGAAATGTCAAACAAAGTAGGACGATTTTTCAAATCGTCTGTGTCAATTCCTTTGGTATCAAGGGGTCTTGGGTTGTGGGGGAGCTACAAACATGTCGACCCTACGGGCCTCTGGCGACACCCTGACAGGGACGAGGCTACTGACCTGAATCATCAGAGGCCATGAGAATAATCCTGCAATCCGCCACTGTCGCGCCTTCATCTTCTCCGTGAACCAGGAGGGGGTTGATGTCCAACTCAAGTATCTCCGGATGGTTCCTCACCATGCCCGAGAGCCTGACAATCGCCTGTTCAAGCACCTCTGTATCTGCCGTGGGCCTTCCCCTGAATCCTTTGAAGATTTTGACGCCCTTGACACCCCGGATCATTCGGCGAGCCTCGCTTCTTCCCACGGGCGCAAGACCAAACACCACATCCTGAAAGAGTTCCACATAGATTCCCCCGAGTCCGAACATGATCAGCGGGCCGAAAACCGGATAACGGTTCATGCCGAGGATGGTTTCGATGCCCGGAGGGGCCATCTTCTGCACCAAGGTGCCGTGTATCTCGGCATCTGGACGGTATGCTGTCGCGCCTTGGATGATTTGCTCAAAGGCTTTCCTGGCCGCCGCCTCATCCTCAATCCCGATGATGACACCGCCCGCGTCGGTCTTGTGCAGAATCTGGGGGGAGACGATCTTCATCACCACCGGAAAGCCGATCTGTCCGGCAATCCCGGCAGCCTCGTCCGCTGTCTTGGCCAGTTGTGTCGGCAACACATCAAAGCCGTAGCATTGGAGCAGGCCGACCCCGTCCAGTTCGCCCAAGCGGGTTTTGCCTGCGGAAAGCGCATCTCTGATGATCCCCCGGGCCTGTTCCTCATCATGTTCAAAACCAAACTGGGGAAGATGCCGCTGGCCCAACCAGTCGGAATAGCGGTAAAGCGCGCCGAATGCCTTTGCCGCGTCCTCTGGAAAACTGAAGACCGGATACCCATGCTCCTGAAGAAATTCGACGCCGGCAGAGACGTCAATGATCCCCATGAAACAGGAGAGGATCGGCTTGTCCGATTTCCTGGCCACGCGGACAATCGCCTTTGCGGTCTCCAGCGCGTTGGTCATGGACTGGGGGGTGAGAATGACGAGGGAACCGTCCACCCCTTCGTCTTTGATGACCGCCTCGAGCGCGTTTTCGTACCGCTTCTGGGTCGCATCTCCGATGACGTCCACCGGGTTGTTCAGATTCGCGGTCATGGGGAGATGGCTTGCCAGGATCTGGATGGTCTCTTGCTGGAACGTGGCGAGTCGAAGGCCCGAGGAGACCGTCATGTCCGTCGCGACAATGCCAGGGCCGCCGGCATTGGTGACAATCGCCACCCGGTTTCCCCTCGGGAGCTTCCGTCTCAGTTTTCCCAAGTGGCTCTCCTCTTTGTAGGCAAACGCGCTGGCAAAATCGAACAGCTCATGAATCGAATCCACACGGATGATGCCGGCCTGGCGGAAAATCGCGTCATAGACAGCCTCTGATCCGGCGAGCGCACCGGTATGTGAGGCCGCGGCCTGCGCGCCTGCCGCCGTTCTTCCAGACTTGATCACCAGCACCGGGGTCCGCCGGTATCCAGAGGTGATCACCTTCACATGTTCGATGAACTCAGGCCCCCTTCTGAGCTCCTCCAGATAAATCATGATGACCTCTGTGTCCGGGTCCTCATGCAGGTAAAGCAGGAGATCGAGCTCATCCACATCCGCCTTGTTGCCGATGGAGATGAACTTGGAAAACCCGAAATTTCGGTCCGCCGCAAAGTCGAGCACCGCCGTACACAACGCGCCGCTCTGGGAGATGAACGAAATCTTCCCGGGCGAAGGCATCCGTGCGGAAAAACTCGCATTCATGCTGACCAAGGGGAGCGGGTTGATCACCCCGAGGCAGTTGGGGCCCACGACTCGGATATTCGCGTCTTTGCAGAGCGAGACGATCTGATTCTCCATCTCAAGCCCTTCGCCGCCGACCTCACGGAATCCGGCTGAGACAATGACAATCCCTTTGACCCCTTTTTCAATCGACTCCTCCACCGCGCGGAGTGCGACCTTGGGCGGAAGGATCAGTATCACAAGGTCAATGTCATCCGGGATATCCCTGACAGAAGGATAGGCCCTCACACTTAAAATTGATTTGGCCGAAGGGTTCACCGGATAGAGGGTTCCCTTATAGCCGCCTTTGAGAATGTTCGCGAAGATGTCATGTCCCACCTTTCCAGGCGAGGCGGACGCGCCGACAACTGCCACCGATTGCGGGGAGAAGATCGCGTCAAGATTATGCATGGTTGCCATCCTTGTTTGGTTATGAACCAGACCTACGAGGTTTTAAAACCTCGTAGGTCTTTGTCCGTAGGTCTTTGTCCTCAGAAGCCTCATTGCCTAACCAATATTCTGACATATCATAATGACTACCAGATGGTCAAACATTTTTTTCAGAGCTTTGTCCCGCTGAAATTTGAATTGGAGGAAGAACAGGGGTGTTGCGCTTGGGGACACGCTTCTTGCTTTTTGTGGAATTTTCTCTTGATGGTGCAGAAAAAGCTTTGACAAAAAAAGAGATTGTTGTAAAAAAGATATTCGGCTCCATCATCGGTGGTGAATTCTGCACTGAAGACAGTGCCATTGAAGCTTATCTGATACCATGAACCGTTCAGTTCCGTGGAAGAAAGCCGGTTTCTGGTGCAAATCCGGACGGCCCCACTCGTTGAGAGCGAAACCGAGTTTCGGTCTCAAGATGAAAGGACAAAGAAACCCGGTTTCTGACATGGTGCCACGTCATTGAAACCTGATCGCCCAATCCCCTGAAGACTGAAAGGGTCTCTTTGGGGCCATCAAACTTTTGGATCTGCTGGGTATCTCAAAGCGACATGCCTTGAAGGTGAAGTTCACGTCCAAGTTCATCTTCACGGAGCTTCAATATTATGACAGAAGGAGGGGATAAACAGATGGCAGAAGAGAGAAAAGTCTTTATCACCAAGGAGAACAAGGCCACCTTTGTCTGTCCCAAGTGTCAGCGGATGCATACAGGGGATGTCTCCGAGTATAAAGATATTGACAGAGCGGTCCGGATAAAGTGCAAATGTGGATGTGGTCATGTTTACAGTGTCCTTTTAGAGAGGAGAAAGTATTACCGAAAGAAGACCGATTTGCCGGGTGTCTATATCTTTGGAGAATTCCGAACCCCGATGAGGGTCCGGGACATCTCCCGCACGGGTCTGAAATTCGAGCTGAAGGGGAAGCGTCATCTGATGCCGGGTGACAAGTTGGTGGTGGAGTTTCCCCTAAATGATGAAAAAAAGACATTTATCCAAAAAGAGATTGTGATCAAAACGGTGAACGGGCTTCTTGTCGGGACTGAATTCTGTGAGGTGACACCTGGCGATCCGATGGACAAGGCCATCGGGTTTTATCTGGTTCCTGACAGAAAGAAGTGAGGAGTGGGGGTGAAGAAGTGAGGAGTGAGATGGGGAAAATAAGATGCCAGTGGGCGGGTGCTGACCCGCTCTATATCCGATATCACGATACCGAATGGGGCGTTCCCCTGCATGATGATCGGAAGTTGCTCGAGTTTCTCCTGCTGGAGGGGGCTCAGGCAGGCTTGAGCTGGATAACCATTTTGAGAAAGCGTGAAAATTACAGAAACGCCTTTGACCATTTTGATCCCCGGAAAATAGCGGCATATGGCGCGGGCAAAGTCGAGGCGTTGCTCTCAGACAAAGGGATCGTCCGAAACAGGCGCAAGATCGAATCCGCCATTCAGAACGCCAGGGCATTCCTCTCTGTTCAAAAAGAATTCGGAAACTTTGACGCATATGTCTGGCGGTTTGCAGAGGGCAGACCCATAAGGAACGCATGGAAGACCTGCGAGGACATCCCCGCGAAGACGGACATGTCCACCACCATGAGCATGGATCTGAAAAAACGAGGCTTCACATTCGTCGGCCCCACCATCTGCTACGCGCTGATGCAGGGGATCGGCATGGTCAATGATCATACCACCGACTGCTTTCGATATCATGAGATTCAGCAGACCTGATTCTGAAACGGTGTTCAGTTTGCAGTTCCGCCTTCAGGCGGTGTCAGACCGCCTGAAGGCGGAACTACAAACTGCGCCCGGGACAATCTTTTTGTTGAACTCTATAGAACCAGCAATATTCAATATAGGTGACGGGATATGATGAAAAAAATTCTTGGTATAATCGCTTCCCCCCGGAAATCGGGAAACTGTGAAATCGTTATCAAGGAGATCAGCAGGCAGATAGCGACGCCGCATGAGTTGAACCTTCTCCGCCTTGCGGATTTCAACATCCTTCCCTGCAAGGGATGTTACCAGTGTTTGTTCAAAGAAGAAGAGTGTGTGCTGAAGGACGATTTTCAGGCAGTGCTGAACGCGATGATCGAGGCCGATGCCCTGATCGTGGCCGCGCCTGCCTATTTTCTGAGCGCAAATTCGAGTCTGAAGCGGCTTCTTGACCGGGGACTCGCGTTCTACGCCCATGCGGAGAAGCTCTGGGGCAAACCCTCCGTAGGGATAGGCACCGCGGGAATCAAAGGGAGAGAGGGCTTCACCCTGCTCTGCATTGAAAGCTTTTTGCGCCTGACGTTTACGGAGAACAAACAGAACCGCATTCTCTACGGCGCGCTCCCCGGAGAGGTCTTTATGAACGAGGCGAACAAGAATGCGGCAGCGGAAATCGCTTCCGCCCTGTTCTCGCCCATGCAGGAGCGCACAGGGCCATGTTGTCCCCTGTGCGGGGGACAGACCTTCCGCTTTTCAGGAAGCAGTCAGGTTCTATGTATGCTTTGCAGCAATTCGGGAACCCTTGCCATGGAAGATGGCAAGCCTGTATTTCAAATCAGCAAAGGCGAACATGAGATGTTTCTCTCCAAAGCGGACGCATTAGCCCACAAAGCTTGGCTCATCGGCATGAAAGACCGATTTGCCCAGCAGAAGAAACAACTGAAAGCGATCACCAGTGCTTACAGAACCGAAGGAAAGTGGATAAGGATGAATTATGAAGGATGAATTGTGAAGGATGAATTATGAAGGGTGAATTGTGAAGGGTGATTATGAAGGATGAATTATGAAGGGTGAATTATGAATTATGAAGGGTGAATTGTGAAGGGTGAATTGTGAAGGGTGAATTGTGAAGGGTGAATTGTGAAGGGTGAATT
>JAOZRQ010000490.1 GCA_029940115.1 Desulfobacterales bacterium | reverse complement strand
CACGTGCACGTTCACGGGCAGGCGGCCTCCCCGAAAAGCGTTATAATCAGAAAAATTCATCCATCACATCATTTCTGATGTTTTGAATCATACCTTCTCCTTGGCACACCCAGCCCTGACCGGCTCGCATTGCCGCCGGATTTGGCAATCCGGAAGGAGCGGGAGTTCGTACCCCCTGGCCGGCTCGCATTGCCGCCGGATTTGGCAATCCGGCGGGAGCGGAGGGGCAAGTTTTAAGCTTACAGCTTGTAACTTAGAGCCTCCAGTATTTGATGTTCAGCTTTCTCGCCTCCTCAGGATTGAAGGCCCCCTTCACATCAATCAGAACGGAAACCCCCTCTGAGCAGAGACGGACGATCTTCGCCAGTCCGAGTTCCCTGTACGCGTCATGCATCACGGTGACGATCACGCCGTCCACCCCTTCCAAGGCCTCCATGCTCTGAAGTGCCAGCCCATAGTATGTATTCGCCTCCTCCGGATCGGCAAGGGGATCATGCACCAGAACCTCCATGCCATAGTCCTTCAGCTCCCGGATGATATCCACCACCCGGGTGTTTCTGAGATCAGGCACATTCTCCTTGAAGGTGATGCCGAGGACCGCGATCCTTGCCCGCCGCACCTGCTTTCCCAAGCCAATGAGCATCTTGACCGCGCGCTCCGCGATGAATTTGCCCATGCTGTCGTTGATCCTGCGGCCGGCCAAGATCATCTCGGGATGGTAGCCCATGGTCTCGGCCTTGAAGGTCAGATAATACGGATCCACCCCGATGCAGTTGTGCAGAATCATGCCATAGTCGGAGAGAAGGGTCTCGGTCTCCGCGACTTCGAGAGAGTAAACTTGATCACTCTCAAGCCTCTGGATCTGATCAATGCTGACGATCAGATGTTCGCCAGAAGAGGGCGTCTGATAAAGGGATGAGGGGTGAAGGGTGAGGGATGAAATCGGCGGTCCCTGTTTGGCAGCGAGCTTGATCCGTTCCCTTTTCTCACCAAAAAACATGTCCCGTACCTTTGCGATCTGTTTGGGTCCACGGATGTGCAATTTGAGCTTTGGGTTGTCAAAGAAGAGCCTGATGCCACGGTCCTGCAAGAGCAGGACCACTTGGTGGAACAATTTTTTGCTCAGGGAGCGATACGCGACCTCACCCGCAGGGGTGATCTCCCCCCCGCTCAACACACCCCTCAGAAGGTTTCTCCTGATGCTTGCCGAGGAATAGAGCATGAAATTGGGCGCGTTCGCGTCATGCCGATTCTTGCCGCACCTCAACACCTCCAAGACCAGCTTGCCGAAAAGATTGGAGGAGAGTTTGATGTGGGAGATGCCATCCTTTTTGGAATGATAGATCGAATGGGAACACCCGATCTTTTTGATCAACAGGCAGACATCCTGGATATGTTCCCGATCTGTCGTGCGAAAGGCCCATCGGGTCCGGTGGGATGTGTCCTTGGTGATCCCCCCCCTGCTCAGATAATACCCGATGAGACGGGCGAAATCCTCGTCAATGGGGAGGATGGCCCTGATCTGATTGCGGGAGCGGCCCCTGCCTGTGACGAGAAGGGTCTCATCCCGCGTGATCGGCATGGTCCCCTTCTCCTCCAGTTTCAGGTACAAGCCGAGGGGCATGGAATTATGGAGACAGATGCTTGTGAGTTTCTCCTTGGCATCTATGGAGAGGGTCTCCTTGTGATCCTTGAACTGCTTTGTGATCGGCTTGACCCGGACGTTTGACAGCACACCTTTGCCGAGGACCTCTATCAGGTCCAGTTGGCGACACACGTCGAGCTGGGGCAGTCGGGTGTTGACAACGAGCTGGTCCGACAGGGTCACGTCCCTTGCGAGTTTCACCGTGAATTTGCCGTCCGCTGAAAGGATCATCGGATGATCATCCGAGACCTTGATCCGTTGCTGGGTCAAGGTGGCAAACTGAATCCGGTTGGCGGATTTCCGCCGGGTCATCATCAGAACCGGTTTGAACCCCGCGGTTCCGGCATCCGGATCATATGACAGGACCTCCAAGTGGTCAGGGGCCTTCACCATCTCGCCGGAGGCCACATCCTCGTCCTTTGGAGGTTTCGGGGCAGATCCCGTCGCGTCGGGGATCTGAGCCCGCTCCCTGCACAAGTTGAACAGGGCCTCAATCTCGAAGGTGTCATATGTGTCATTCTCCTTTGCAAAGACGAGCTGATCCCTTGCGAGGCAATGCCCCCCCACCAAGCCCGGCCTGAATGGGAGAAAGTTCCATTTGCTGCCCGCGGCCGCAAGGACTTCCATGGTGTCAATGTTCATCTTGTCAAAGATCATGGCGAGTTCGTTCATCAGCGCGATGTTCAGATCCCTCTGGGTGTTCTCGATCACCTTGGCCGCCTCGGCCACCTTGATGCTGGATGCCTTGTGAATCCCCGCCTGGATCACCTTGCCATAGACTTGGCAGAGCAGGTCAAGGGTCTGCTGGTCCGATCCGGACACGATCTTCACGATGTTCTCAAGGGTGTGGACCTTGTCTCCGGGGTTGATCCGCTCCGGTGAGTAGCCGACCGTGAAGCTGGTTCCGCATGTCAGTCCCGATGCCTGTTCCATGATCGGGACACACACCTCCTCTGTGGCCCCAGGATAGACCGTTGACTCGAAGACCACGCACGCCCCCTGCACAAGATGCTCCCCCACGGTGGCCGAGGAGCTGGTCAACGGCGTCAGATCGGGCGTGTGGTGATCATCAATCGGCGTGGGAACCGCCACGATGATCAGCCGGCATGGGGTGAGATCCTTCGGGTTGCTGGTGTAACGGATCTTTGCGGTGTTGAGCGCCTCATCCGAAACCTCCAGGGTCCGATCATGCCCCGACTCAAGCTCCCGAATCCGGTCCGACTTCAGGTCATACCCGACCACATCGAAATGCCTTGACAGATGAACGGCCAAAGGGAGTCCCACATATCCAAGCCCCACCACCGCAATCTTATCCTCGTGTGAGGTCAATGATTCATAAGTTACCATTTCCATCTCTCCAATGGGCATCCTGTCCTGCCCTGCCCTTTCCCCTGCCCGAGGTCGGGGAAAGGGCACGGGCAGGGAAAAAGGCAGGGACAGGATGCCCGCCAATGATTTGATTCTGTCTCCCGCTTTTGTTCCAAAGAAACTTTCCAAAGAAACCCAGTTTTTCCAAAAGCTGGGTTTCTTTGTAACAGATCATGCCAATGATGTCCAGAGAAAAAACTGGGCGTCAAAATTTGCAGTTCCGCCCGATGCTTTAGGCGGTGCCACACCGCCTAAAGGCGGAACTACAAACTTTTCGGGAAAGATGTCGAGGGCATGCTTTAGGCGGTGCCACACCGCCTAAAGGCGGAACTACAAACTTTTCGGGAAGTGAGCTTGACTTATATGACAGTTGCTGATAAAGGATGAAACTTGAAGGATGAAATCTGCTGATTATAACGGATTTAGGGGAGGCCTGTGCCCGTTCATGTTCATGAGCAACGGGCATGTTCACGGGCACGGGCACGTTCACGGGCACGTTCACGTTCACGGGCATGTTCACGGGCATGTTCACGGGCACGGGCATGTTCACGTTCACGGGCATGTTCACGTTCACGGGCATGTTCACGTTCACGGGCATGTTCACGGGCACGGGCATGTTCACGGGCACGGGCATGTTCACGTTCACGGGCATGTTCACGGACTGAGCGCGGCCCTCCCCGAAAAGCGTTATAATCAGGAAATCTGCAAGAATGAAGGAGAACCCCATCATGGACAAAGAATTGTTTCAAGAAAGAATCAAGTCCCTCGCATCCTTTTCATATGCCCAGCCAGACGCGATCAGCAGGTTTGGCAAGGCCCTGATGGAACGGGATGACTGGGGGCTGTACCGCATCAACCCCATTCGGTTCGCACACGACCATGACCTGGATCCGGCTCATAATGCCATTGACCTGTTTGTCTGCGCGTCGAGGATCGGGCTGTTTGACCTGTCATGGCATCTGATCTGCCCGGCCTGCGGTGGGGTGCTGAACTCAACGCCATCCATAAACCAACTGAATGGAAAATCGCTTTATTGTGCGCTATGTGACATGGATGTGCCGATCATCTTGGATGACTATGTTGAGATCACCTTCACCATCAACCCGGACATTCATGAACTGACCATCAACCCTTATGAAAACATGGCCACATTTCGACAGGCCTTTTTTTCCCAAAATTTCAAGCTCTCTGAACCGCTGGAATCGTATCTTCTCAAGTGCCTTATCCTGTTTGATGTTGTCTGGCCCCGAAAATTCAACACCTCCGAACTTCATTGGGAACCGGGCAACCTGTACAGGCTTGTCAGTGTGAACATCAATTCAGGGGTCTCCATCTTCGTTGACGACACTGAGACTTGTCCCGAGGAGAATCAGGCTGTTCACGTCCATTTGCATTCAGACAGTCTCGTCAGAAAACGGAATGTCAATGATGAGCTGAAGATAAGAAATCCGTCAACTCTCCTGTCAGAAGCTTTACACCGAGGAACGGAGTTTCTTCATGTCGTCATTGACAAGGCACCAGACCAAAAGGTGATAGACTGATGGAACAGATAAGACAACTGGAACATGATCGGCTACGTCAGTTGGCCGAGGAATACAATGAAAAAGGCTACGAAACCATTCTTGAGCCGGGTCCGGACCAACTTCCTGATTTTCTTCAATCTTTTCGCCCGGATCTGATTGTCAGAAAAGATGATGAGGCAACCGTGATTGAGGTGAAGAGCAGACGATCCTTGTCCCAGAATCCACAGATCAGGGAAATGGCCCGTTTGGTCCAAGGAAGAAAAGGATGGAATTTTGAGCTGATTCTCATGGGTGGCGGAGCGGAAACGCAACTGTTGGATGGTGCTGAACCTTATGAGGAGGCGGACATTCTCTCCAAAATGGAGGACGCAAAAAAACTTGCACACTCAAAATTCCCTGATGCCGCATTGTTGTATGCCTGGTCTGCTGCCGAAGCCGCTCTCAGATTGACTGCCGACAGGGAAGATATGGAAATAAAACCATTGAAACCTCTGCATACCATCAAAACCCTGACAATGGAAGGGATTCGGTCGAGAAATGATTATCAATTCTTGACGACAGCCAAGAAAATCAGAAATGCGGTGGTTCACGGCTACAAATCAAAGGAACTGAATCCTGACATCGTGCAGAGGCTGATCACCTTTACGGAAAAAGCTGTAAGCTGTAAGCTGTAAATCGTGATGCGTGAGACGTGATGCGTGAAACGTGATGCGTGATGCGTGAAACGTGATGCGTGGGACGTGATGCGTGGGACGTGATGCGTGA